>JAVFAQ010000040.1:0-13878 GCA_034002325.1 Flavobacteriales bacterium
TCTGGTTCTGAGCCGGAGCCGTGGGGCCGCCAAGCGCGCCACCGGTCGGGCGCGGGGCGCCGGTCACCAGACGATGCCCACCGGGCAGTGGTCACTGCCCATCACCTCGTTGAGGATGAAGGCATCCTTCACCTTCTTGGCGAAGCCCTTTGTGACCAGCACATAATCGATCCGCCAGCCCACGTTCCGCGCCCGCGCGCCGAAGCGCTGGCTCCACCAGCTGTACTTCACCACGTCCGGGTGCAGGTGGCGGAAGGTGTCCACCCAGCCCGTGGCGAGCAGGGCGCTCAGGCCGTCGATCTCCTGCTGGGTGTACCCGCTGGTCTTGTTGTAGTTCTCCTTGGGCCGGGCGATGTCGATGGGCTGATGGGCCACGTTGAGGTCGCCGGTGATGATCACGGGCAGCGGCCCCTTGGCCAGGGCGTTCACATAGCTGCGGAAGGCGGCGTCCCATTCGGCGCGGTAGCCCAGACGCTTCAGGCCCTCGCCGCTGTTGGGGGTGTACACGCACACCACCACCACCTCCCGGAAGGTGCAGGTGACCACGCGGCCCTCGTCGTCGTGCCCCGGCATGCCGATGCCGAAATGCACGTTGGCGGGCTGTTCCCGGCTGGCGATGGCCGTTCCGCTGTAGCCCGCCTTCTGCGCCCCGTAGGCATGCACGTGGTAGCCGTCCACCCCGGCAAGGGCCTCGGCCACCTGCGCCGGCGTGGCCTTGGTCTCCTGCAGGCACACGATGTCGGCGTCCATGGACCGCAGGCTGTCATGCAGGCCTTTCTTCACGCTGGCGCGCACGCCGTTGACGTTGAACGAGATCAGTTTCATGGGGGCAAATGTCGGGGCTCAACGCGCGTGGGCGGGCACACGCGCCAAGGCAGCGGCCTCAGGCGCGGCCCAGGATCGCCCGCAGTTCCGCGATCATCAACGCGGTGGCGCCCCACACCACATGCCCCTGCAAGCGGAAGGCGGGCACCTTCCAGTATTGGTCCAAATTGTGGATGTATACCCTGCTGGTGGTCAATGTGTCATGTCGCATCAACTCATCCAATGGTACAGGGATCAGTTCGGCCACTTCGGTGGGGTCGGGCGTGAAGGGACCCAGCTCATGGGCATGGGCCAGCCAGGGGGTCACCACGGTGCGGCTGGGCGGGATGTAGACCGGGGTGAGCGGGCCGATGAGCTGCATGCCGTCGGTGGGCGCGCCGGTCTCTTCGGTGAATTCACGTCGCGCGGTGTGCGCCAGGTCGGGGTCTCCGGGTTCGTGCTTGCCGCCGGGAAAGGAGACCTGCGCGCTGTGTACGCCGTTGTAGGTGGGCCGCAGCATGAGCAGGGTATGGGGCACGGCGCCCACGGCATAGAGCGGAATGAGCACGGCACTGGCGCGCACGGCGGGGTCATCGGCCACGGCCTCGGCGGGCGGGCGCTCGTAGCCGGCCATGCGCATGAACTCCGCGTGGCCCGGCAAGGTGCCGATGCCCGTGCGGCGCAACCGCTCCAGCCGGCCGGCGAGGTCGGTGCTCATTCCAAGCGCTTCACCAGGCGCCGGGCCTGTTCCTGGTAGGTGTGCTTGCGGCCCTCGGCGATCTTGCGCGCACCCTCCAGGGCCCGGTCGGGCTGGTCGCTGCAGGCCCAGCACACCACGGTGTACCATTCCCATTCGTCGCGGTACAGCTGCTGCGGGCTGTTCCGCAAGTGGTCCAGATGGAGCTCGGCATCGAAGGGCCGGCCGGTGGCCAGGTAGGCGTTGGCCAGGTAGAGGTGGGCGGCCTTGTTGAAGACGGGCGTGCGGATGTAAGCCTCGAGACTGTCCACCGCCGTGGCGAAGTCGCCGGTGCGGTAGGCCTCCATGCCGCTCAGGAGCTGGCGGTTGGTGTTGCTGATGACCCGGCCGGTGATCAGGTCGGGGTAGGGCTCGAAGGTGGCCTGGCAGAGGTCGCCGCCATTTCCGCAGGCGAGCAGAGTGGCGGCCAGCAGGGCGACAGGGATCGTGCGCATGGGCACAAAAGTACCCGCTACGGCCGGGGGGCGGACGGGCCGTTGCGCAAGGCGCCGCCACCGCTGTTGAAGAGCACCGGCCCCGCCCGGCCCACGATATGGTCGCCCGGCAGAAAGCCCCAGTGGCGCGAGTCGGCGCTGTGGTGGCGGCTGTCGCCCAGCACGAAGTAGTGGTCCTTCTCCACCACGTAGGCGGTGAGCGGCGCCCCGTCGATCAGCAGCGTGTCGCCCGCGAACCCCAGGCGGTGCCCCTCGTACCGGCTGATCATCCGGTCGTACATCGGCAGGTCCGCGATGCCGATCCGCAGGGTGTCGCCCCGGGCCGGCACCACGATCGGCCCGTAATGGTCCGCGTTCCAGCGTTGGGCGCGGGCACGACGGCTGAAGGGGAACATGTGGCGCGGCGCCCCGGTGGCGGGCGGCCGGGGCGTCACCGCGATCACCTCCGGGCGCTCCGCCAGGTGCCCGGCCAGCGCCGGGTGCAAGGGCAGCTCGATCGTATTCCCGTCCGATCGCGCCACCCGGCCGGGCAGCCCCAGCCACGCCAGGAGGTCTTCGGTCGTGGCGCCTTCCGCCAGCCGCACCGTGTGGGCCTGTGTGGCGGTGGCCGGCCGGTGGACCACCGTGCCGTTCACCCGCAGCACGCCTTCGCGCAGCTCCACGGTGTCGCCCGGCATGCCCGCGATGCGCTTCACCAGCAGCGGCCGCCGGTGCATGGCCACGTGGTCCTTCAGCGGGTCGCGGAACACCACGATGTCGCCGCGCTCCACGCCGGCCCACCGCGCCCACCGATGCACCAGCACCAGGTCGCCCGGCACCAGGGTGGCGTACATGCTCACGTTGCGCACCGATACCGTTCGGAACAGGAAGAGATGCACCACCAGCAACAAGCCGATGGCGATCACCAGGGCGCGGGTCCATTCGCGGAGCATGGGGCCGGGAACGAAGATCACGGCCAAGCTATGACCGGCCCGGGCGACATCCACGGCCCACGGACCTGGTCGCCGCCTTCCACGGCGATGGAAGGACCCGTGTGGACCGCACAGGCCAGCGCCATCCACCCGTCAACCTTTTTCAGGACGAGACACCCTCGCACCCTTCCACCCTCGCACCCTCGCACTCTGGCACCCTCGCACCCAGGCACCCTCGCACCCTTCCACCCTGGCACCCTGGCACCCTGGCACCCTGGCACCCTGGCACCCTCGCACCATGGCACCCTCGCACCCTTCCACCCTTCCACCCGCGCACCCTGGCACCCTGGCACTCTGGCACCCTCGCACCCTCGCACTCTGGCACCCTCGCACCCTTCCACCCTCGCACCCTTCCCCGTCCGCTCACCGCACCTTGGAGAACAGCCGTTTCCAGCGGATGCCCGTGTAGGGGTCCTTGGTGAACCAGACCAGCACGGCCTTGCCCACCACGTGGTCGTGCGGCACGAAGCCCCAGAACCGGCTGTCCTGCGAGCGGTGCCGGTTGTCGCCCATCATCCAGTAGTAGTCCTGCTTGAAGGTGTAGCTGGTGGCGGGCTGCCCGTTGATCAGGATGGTGCCGCCCTCCACGCGCAGGTCGTTGCCCTCGTACAGGCTGATGATGCGGCGGTACAGCGGCAGGTTGTCCATGTCCAGGGCCACGGTGGCGCCCTTCTTCGGTATCCATATCGGCCCGAAGTTGTCCTCGGTCCAGTCGTAGCGCGGGTCGTTGGGGAAGTAGGGCAGGGTGTTGTAGGTGGGTTCGCCCTTGATGTGGTTCTGCCGGGTCATGCTCACCACGTTGTTGAAGTCCTTCAGCCGGGCGGCCGCGGCATCGGTGAGGGGGATGTGCACGGTGCCGTCCTGGGCCGTGCTCACATCGTCCGGGCTGATGTCGAACTGCTCCTTCAAACGGCGCTCGTTGAACGGTTCCTTCACCTCGAAGGTGTAGGCCATCTGGCCTTCGGCCGGCAGCGGGTCGGCCTGGCCGTTGACGAACACCTGCCCGTCGCGCACCTCCAGCGTGTCATCGGCGATGGCCACGCAGCGCTTGATGTAGTTCTCGCGCTTGTCCAGCGGCCGCACCAGGATCCCCCCGGCGGGCACTTGGCGCACGCGGCCGTCCACCATGTTCAGCATGCGGAAATCGGGCGACCGCACCTGCTCGCGGCCGTGGTCGCGCACCAGCTGGTAGTAGCTCTGGTTCTGGAAGTTGGCCACCACGGTATCGCCCTCGGGGAAGTTGAACACCACGGCATCACCGCGCTGGGGCGTGCCGAAGCCCGGCAGCCGGCGGTACTTCATGCTGAACCAGTCCACGAACGACGGCTTGCTCGCGGAGAGGGGCATGGTGTGGTGGGTGAAGGGGAAGGTCATCGGCGTCATGGGCAGGCGCGGGCCGTAGCTGAGCTTGCTCACGAAGAGGTAGTCGCCCACCAGCAGGCTCTTCTCCATGCTGGGCGTGGGAATGGTGAAGGCCTCGAAGGTGTAGGTGCGGAACACGGTGGCCACGATCACGGCGAACAGGATGGCATCGCCCCATTGGCCCAGCAGGCCCCGCTTGCGTTGCGCCGGCGGCACGGGCCCCACGTAGGCGTCCTTGGAGAAGATGGTCTCGGGCACCTTCCACCAGAGGAGGAAGGTCATCAGCACGTGCTCCTTGAAGTCGCGCCGGCCCAGTACGATGCTGATGTTCACGTTCATGATCACCAGCATGAGCAGCTGCACGCCGGGCACGGCGAAGAGCACCACCCACCACCAGGGTTTGCCGCTGATCTTCAGCCAGACAATGATGTTGTAGACCGGCACGAAGGCGGCCCAGGCCGGCTTGCCCGCCTTTTGGAAGAGTTTCCACAGGCTGGCCAAAAGCACCGCCAGATAGGCGAAGAGAAGGATGTAAGGGATCATGGTTCGGGAAGCGAAGGTGCGAACAACCGGTGAAGTGCGGCCGGCCGGGCCGGTGAAATGCGGTGAACGCCGGGACGGGCGGTCGGTGGGGCGGGGGAGCGGTCACCCGCCCAGCACATCGGCCATGGTGAACAGCCCGCTGCGGCCCTGCACCCACTCGGCGGCGATCACCGCGCCGGTGGCGAAGCCCCGCCGTCCGAAGGCCTCGTGCGTGATGGTGATGCGGTCCTCGGCCGTTGCCCACGTCACGCTGTGGGTGCCGGGCACTTCGCCGGTGCGCTCGGCGCGGATGGGGATGGCACGCGGGGCGTCCGGGTCGGCGTTCACGGCTTCCTGGCCCACCAGGTCCCAGCCGGCGTAGCGCTGGGCCACCAGGTCGATGTCGCGCGCCAGGGTGATCGCCGTGCCGCTGGGGGCATCGCGCTTGTGCGCATGGTGTACCTCGTGGATGGCCACGTCGTAGGCGGGCTGGCCGTCCATGAGCCGGGCCAGGTGGCGGTTCAGCCGGAAGAAGAGGTTCACCCCGATGCTGAAGTTGCTGGCCCAGAGCAGGGCCGTGCGGTGCCGGCCCACCATCTCGCGCACCTCGCCCAGGCGGTCGTACCAGCCGGTGGTGCCCACCACCACGGGCACTCCGTGGGCCAGGCACAGGCGCATGTTGTCCACCGCCTGCTCCGGGCGGGTGAACTCGATGGCCACATCGGCGCCGACGGGCGGGGTGCCGGCATTGTCGGCGTCCACCCGCAGCACCACGTCATGGCCGCGGGCCGTGGCCACTTCCTCGATGGCGCGGCCCATCTTGCCGTATCCGTACAGGGCGATCTTCATGCGGGGTGGGCGTATGCGGTGCCGAAGGTAGGAGCGGCCCGCTCACCGCACTGCCAGCGACACCGTCAATCCCGCCCCGCCCTGGCCCGCCACGGGCAACGCCGGGCCGATGCCGAGGCTCAGCTCGGCGCCCACGTCGAACCGCACGAAATGCGCGTCCACGTTGGCGTCCACCACGTTCAGCATGTACACCAGGCCGGTGACCAGGTAGCTCAGGTCGCGCCACTGCCGGTAGGTGTCCATCACGTTGCGCACTTGCTCGGGCGCGTACTGCCCGTTGAACTCGTCCACCGTGGCGGGGTCATCGTCCACCAGCGCCAGGTAGGCGTCGCGGTAGCGGTGGTACTCGCGGTGGTTGTCCTGGATGAACCACACGCAGGTGCCCAGACCGGCCCACACGATGGGCGCCTTCCAGTACTTGCGGTTGTAGATCTGCCCGGCGCCGGGCACCACCGCGCTGAGCAGGGTGGCCTTGGGCGGGGAGTGGCGGGCGCGCCAATGCAGCGTGTCGGCGGGCGCGGCCGGGGTCGTGGGGGCCGCTTCCGGCGATACGGCCACGCGCAGGGTGTCCGTGGGCGGCAGGCTGTCCTCTTGGGCCCGCGCGGCGGTGGTGGCCAGGGCCACGGCGATCACGATGCCGGCGATGCGCGGTGCGCTCATGGGGGCAAAGGTGGGGCGCGGAAGGTGGAATGGGAACAGGCGCCGTTCCCATGGCCTGGCCGCTGATGCTCTCCGGGCGGCCCGTCCGCACCCGGCGACCTGCCTTGCCGTGCCGAAGGGGCCGGTCCTCGGCATTCCGGCGGAAGGGTCCTGGTTGGAATTGGTCGATCAAAACCGTTAATTTGTCGGGCGTACGGGCGGGTGCGCAGGCAACGTGCCCCACCGCCCAAGCGTCGG
Source organism: Flavobacteriales bacterium (assembly GCA_034002325.1). Taxonomy (GTDB): domain Bacteria; phylum Bacteroidota; class Bacteroidia; order Flavobacteriales_F; family PHOS-HE28; genus PHOS-HE28. The sequence goes on from JAVFAQ010000040.1 coordinate 6,597, forward strand.
ACCATCGTGATGCGTTCAGCCCGGGTTATCGCAGTGGTCGCCCTGATGCTCATCGGGCGCGCGGCCGTGGCCTGCTACGCCGATGCCGGCCCCGCCGTCAACGCATGCCCCGGCATGGTGGTCGACCTGCCCGGCAGCGGGTCCGGCGTGGGCACCCTGACATACACCTGGTTCCCCGCCACCGGCCTGTCCGACCCCCACGTGGCGCAGCCCCATCTCACCGTGCCGGCCACCACCACCACGTACACGCTCAGTGTCACCGATGCTTCAGGCTGCACCGCCAACGACCATGTGACCGTGACCGTGACGGCTTGCCCCGATGCCCTTCTGGAGGCCGGCACCGATGTGCAGACCACCACGGTGAACGGCATGCCGGCCTTCGTGTACTGCGACGGCCAGCCGCAGTGGGCCTTCAGCCTCACCGATGCCACGCCCGACCTCACCGGCATGGTGCGCACCATCGATCCCGGCGACGGCACCGCCCCGCAGACCATCGCCCACGGCGGCACCTTCGCGCATACCTACGGCAGTGGCGACCACGTGCTCAGCTACACCATCGCGCTGCCCGGCGGATGGAGCTCCACCACGCAGTACCTGGCGTACGTGGGTGCCGCACCCGCCCCGCCCGTGGTGAGCACCAACAGCCCCGTGTGCATCGGGCAGACCCTCTCGGTGAGCACCGCCGCCGAAGCCGGGGTGAGCTACACATGGACCGGCCCCGATGGCTTCACCACCGACCAGCCCGGCTTCGTGCGGCCCGGCGCCAATGCCGCCATGGCCGGTACCTACGAGCTGGTGACGCGCCGGGGCGCATGTGCCGGCCCCGCCACCGCATTGCACGTGGAGGTGACGGCGCCGCCCGTGGTCGCCGTGCAGCCGGTCGCCGCCGAGATCTGTGCCGGCGAAAGCATCAGCCTGCAAGCCTCCGGCGCCATGACCTACGCATGGAGCCAGGGCGCGCAGCCACTGGGCACCGGCGATGCCATCGACCTGCAGCCCACCGCCACCATGTACGTGGTGCTCACCGGGGAAAGCAACGGCTGCACGGCCAGCACCGTGGTGCCCGTCACCGTGCATCCGCTGCCCGAAGTGGCCATCGCGCCGCTGCCCGCCCTGTGCGACCAGGCCGTGCCCACGGTGCTCACCGCCACGCCCGCCGGCGGTGATTGGAGCGGGCCGTACGTGGACCCCGCCGGCATCTTCACCCCGCAGCCCGGTGCCCTGGGCGCTTTCCCGCTGGAATACGGCTACACCGATCTCCATGGATGTTCCGCCACCGCCCAGACCGTGGCCGTGGTGCAGCCCATCGGGGAGCCGGCCACCGCGCCCCCCGCCATGGCCCTGTGCGCTGGTGGACCGCCCGTGGCGCTCAACGGGCAGCCGGCCGGCGGGCAGTGGGGCGGTGGCCCGGTGGATGAGGACGGTCTCTTCCATCCGCAGGCGCCCGGCACCTATGCGCTCACATACGCCGTGGGCACGGGCAGCTGCCGCACGGAGGCCCACACCGCCATCACCGTGCATGCCCTGCCCGCCGTGCAGGCCGTGGGGCCGCCGCTGCTTTGCGCCGACCAGGGGCCGCAACCGCTGCAGGGCCTGCCCGCCGGCGGCGTTTGGAGCGGGCCCGGCACGGACATCGCTGGCGTGGTGGACCCCGGCGCCCTGGCGCCCGGCACGCACAGCGCCCTGTACACCTGGACCGATCCGGCCACCGGCTGCGGCAACAGCGCCACCGCCACCTTCGCCGTCCAGCACCCGCCCGTGGCCCAGTTCACCCTGCCCACCGTGGCCTGCGCGGGCGAGTTGCTGATGTTCGCCTCGGACATCGAGGGCACCGCTGACCAGTTCGCGTGGGACATGGGCGACGGCCACACCGCCGCCGGTGCCGTGGCCTGGTACGCCTACGCCGACCCCGGCACCTACACCGCCCAGCTCACCGCCGCCAATACCTGCGGAACGGCCAGTACCGCCCACACCCTGCAAGTGCTGCATGCCAATACCACGGCCGCCATCGACCCGGATGCGCTCACAGGCTGCGCACCCTTTGCAGTGGCGCTTGCATCGGCGTCCGTGGGCGATACGGCCATCACCTGGTCGTGGGGCGGTGGCACTTCCACCGAAGCCGTCCTGAACGCCCTCTTCACCGAGCCGGGCAGCCACACCGTGCAGCTGACCGCCGTGGGCTGCCAGACCGATGCGGCCACCGTGACCGTGCTGGTGCATGCGCCGCCCGTGGCCGCCATCACCGTGGAGGCCGGCCCCGTATGCACCGGCATGCCCATCGGCCTGCACGATGCCACCGCCGGCACGACCGAAGCCGCATGGACCTTGGGCGACGGCACCACCAGCGACCTCGCCGCCTGGACGCATGCCTTCGCGGATGCCGGCATCTGGGCCGTGCAGTTGGTGGCCACCGACCCCGCCACGGGCTGCCGTGACACCGCGCAGTACGCGTTGGACGTGCCGCCCGCCCCGCAGGCCGCCTTCACGGTCATCACCGATCCGCTGTGCGCGGGTGATGCGGTGCAGTTCCACGAGCAGGGCGCGCATGGCACGATGCACGCTTGGCGCTTCGGCGACGGTGGCACGGGCCAGGGCACCGCGCCCACGCACACCTACGCGGAGGCCGGCGCGTACGTGGCCGAGCTGGTCGCCACGGGCACCGGCGGCTGCACCGATACCGCCCGCCACGCCATCACCGTGCACGGCCTGCCGCACGCGGGCTTCACCCATGCCCCGGCGGGCCACAGCGGCCTGGCCCACGGCTTCGATGCGGCGGGCGGGGCGGCGGCCTACCGGTGGACCTTCGGCGATGGCGGCAGCTCAACGCTGGAAGACCCGCTGCACCATTTCAGCGCGCCCGGTGAATGGGAGGTCTGCCTGGAGGTGGCCAATGCCGCCGGGTGCATCGCGGTGCATTGCGAGCGGGTGCGCGTGGAGGGCCCCGAAGTGGTGTGGATGCCCTCGGCCTTCAGCCCCGATGGCGACGGGGTGAACGAGAAACTGCTGCCGGTGATCGCCGGTGGCGCACCGGCGGCCTACCGCTTCACCGTTCACGACCGGTGGGGCGGCGTTCTGTTCGAGACCGCCGATCCCGCCCAGGGCTGGGACGGCACCGCGCATGGCCGGACGATGGACGCCGGGGTCTACGTGTGGACCCTGGAGTGGCGCCAAGGTGACACGGCCCAGCGGCGCATCGGGCACGTGACCGTGCTGCGTTAGCCCGCCACGCGCTCCAGCACCGTATCGATCATGCGCTCCACGGCGGCGTGGTGGTCCTTGCTGTATTCCTTCCGCAGGCGGTTGGCCACCACGGTGCATACGGTGCAGGCGCGGTGCCCCAGCACGCCGCTGAGGCCGTACAGGGCGCTGGTCTCCATCTCGTAGTTCACGATCCGCAGGTCGGGCGCGGGTGCGTTCCGGGGGAACACGAAGCCGGTGAGGGACTCGTTGAGGTCGGGCACGGCGGGCACCGCGCGCAACTGCCGGCCCTGCGGGCCATAGAAGCCGCCGGCCGTGGCGGTGATCCCCACGTGGTGGTCCGGCGCCAGGGCCTCGATCAGCTCCGGGTGCCCGCTGGCGATATAGGGCAGGGGCAGGTTGCCGGGCCATTCACTGTGCTCCAGGAAGGCGTTGAGCAGGCGCAGCTCCGCATCGGTCTGCTCGTAGGCGTAGTAGTGCATCATGGCATCGAGGCCCAACGCGCTGTGGCTCACCACCAGTTCGTCCACGGGGATGTCTTCCTGCAAGGCGCCGCAAGTGCCCATCCGGATGATGGTGAGGGCCTTCTGCTTCGCCTTCGGCGTGCGGCGCTCCAGGTCGATGTTCACCAGGGCATCGAGTTCGTTGAGCACGATGTCGATGTTGTCCGGCCCGATGCCCGTGGCCAATGCGGTGATCCGGCGGTTGTTGAGCAGGCCGGTGTGCGCCACGAACTCGCGGTTGCTGCCCTTGTGCTCGATCCGCTCGAAGCGCGCGCTGATCCGTTCCACCCGGCCGGGGTCGCCCACCACCAGCACCAGGTCGCCCAGGTGCTCGGGCCGCAGCGCCAGGTGGTACACCGAGCCGTCGGGGTTGATGATCAGTTCGCTCGGTCCGATGATGGTGCCCGGCGGGGTGAGGGTGATGGGATGCATGGTGACGGGTGCCTCGCCGGCGGGCCGGGAAGCCGTTCAGGGTGGATGGATGCGTGCGACAAAGGTGCGAAAGCAGCGGTCACGCCACCCGCTTCACCACGCGCAGCCGGTGCGAATACAGATGCTCCTCGGCGTTGAAGATCCCCTGCTGGTCCAGGGTGTCGATGCGAACGCGGCCACTGGCGTGGGCGATGCGCAGGTTGCCCCCGGCATCGCGCGGCAGGACCACGCCCACGTGTACGATGCGGCCCTCGTCATTGTCGAAGAAGGCCAGGTCGCCCGGCCCGGCAAGGTCCAGCAGTTCGATGGTGTCGCCTTCCTGCGCCTGCCGGGCGGCATCGCGCGGCAGGTAGATGCCCATGAGGATGAAGAGCATCTGCACCAGCCCGCTGCAGTCCACCCCCCACGGCGTGCGGCCGCCCCAGAGGTAGGGGGCGCCCAGGAAGGGGTGCAGGTACAGGTCCAGCAGTTCGGCGCGGTCCAGTTCGGGCCGATGGTTGTCCACGGCCTGCACGGGTATGCGGCGGTCCTGCCAAAGGATGGTGCCGTCGGCGAAGAAGGGCAGCACCGCGCCGTAGGGCAGATGCACCGGCCGCTCGCCCAGGTCCACCACGGTGCCCGGGCCGATCACCCGCCGGTCCGGGTCGTAATTGGGCGTGGGGCAGGGCAGGAGCTGCTTGTTGTCCACCCAGCCTTCGTAGCCGTCGTGGTCGAAGCGCAGCCGGCTCCACTTGGGCGTGGCCTCCAGCACCTCGGCCGTTTCGCCGAAGAGCCACTGGCTCACCAGCTCGGCCCGGTCGCCGGGTTCGGCGCGTACCGGCACGATGGCCAGGGGGCAGATCACGGCGTTCATGGTCGAATGGGAGGATCAGGAAATGAGAGGATCAGGAAATGAGAGGATCAGGAAATGAGAGGATCAGGAAATGAGAGGATCAGAAAATGAGAGGATCAGAAAATGAGAGGATCAGAAAATGAGATGAACATCCGATCCTCTGGTCGTCTAATTGTCTGATCCTCTGATCATCTAATTGTCTGATCATCCGATCGATCAGATCGCTTCGATCACCATCGCGCTGGCCCCGCCGCCGCCGTTGCAGATGCCGGCCAGGCCGTAGCGGGCGTTGTTCTGCTTCAGCACGTTGATCAGCGTCACCAGGATACGGGCACCGCTGCACCCCAGCGGATGGCCCAGCGACACCGCGCCACCGTTGACGTTCACGCGGGCGGGGTCCAGCCCCAGGAGCTTGGTGTTGGTGATGCCCACCACGCTGAAGGCCTCGTTGAACTCGAAGTATGCGATGTCCTTCAACTCCAGCCCGGCCTTTTTCGCGGCGATGGGCGCGGCCTTGGCGGGGCTGGTGGTGAACCATTCGGGCGCCTGCTCGGCCTCGGCGTAGGAAAGCACCTTGGCGATGGGCTTCAGGCCGAGCTCCCTGGCCTTGTCGGCGCTCATCAGCACCAGGGCGGCGGCGCCGTCGTTGATGGTGCTGGCGTTGGCGGCGGTCACCGTGCCGTCCTTCTGGAACACGGGCCGCAGCGCGGGCACCTTCTCGAAGTTCACGTTCTTGTACTCCTCGTCCTCGCCCACCGTCACCTCGCCCTTGCGGGTCTTCACGGTCACGGGCACCACCTCGTCCTTGAACTTGCCGGCGGCCCATGCGGCGGCGCTGCGCTTGTAGCTTTCGATGGCGAAGGCGTCCTGCTCCTCGCGGCTCACGTTGTGCTCCTTGGCGCAGAGTTCGGCGCACACGCCCATGGCCACCTCGCCGTACACGTCGGTGAGGCCGTCCTTGCCGATGCCGTCCACCAGCACACCGTTGCCGAAGCGGTAGCCGTAGCGGGCCTTCTCCACATAGTAGGGGGCCTGGCTCATGCTCTCCATGCCGCCGGCCACCACTACCTCGGCATCGCCCAGGCGGATGTCCTGCGCGGCCATGGCCACGGCCTTCATGCCGCTGGCGCAGACCTTGTTCACGGTGGTGGCGTTCACCGTGTCGGGCAGCCCGGCGAACTTGCCGGCCTGGCGGGCGGGTGCCTGTCCCAGGTTGGCCTGCAGGACGCTGCCCATCACGATCGCGTCCACCGCTTCGCCCTGCACGCCGGCGCGCTCCACGGCGGCCTGCACGGCGGTGGCGCCCAGCCGGGTGGCGGGCACTTCAGCGAGCGACCCCCCGAAACTGCCGATGGGGGTGCGGACGGCGGAAACGATGACGACTTCACGGGACATGCGGATGGGTTTTTTAGCGGTGTGACAAAGCCTTCGCGGGGTGCGCAAGGGCCGAATTGCGCCGGCAAAGGTACCCGATCGCACGCAAGGCGATGGCGGCTCGCGCACAGGGGTCGTTCCGGTTCCGCGGTCCGTCGTACATTTGCGCGCCCTTTGGTTTGAAGGGCGGCCCCGAGCGCCCAGCTTTCCCCGCGGTCTTCTCCCCGCGGTCGTCCGTCCAGGCGCCTCCCCAGCGGATCATTGCACGCCGGAAAGGACCAGGGGCCAGCGACCACACATCATCCCGGGTGTGCGCCAGCGGCAATGAGCCGGCCATGCCCGTCCAACACCCGCACCGGGAACGGTGCCGCATTTTCACACATGGAACGTACTTCGTTCGACCAACTGGGCCTTATCGAGCCCATTCTCAATGCCCTTCAAGAAGAAGGATACACCCACCCCACACCGATCCAGGAGCAGGCCATACCGCACCTGCTCAACGGCCGCGACCTGCTGGGTTGCGCACAGACCGGCACCGGCAAGACCGCCGCGTTCGCCATCCCCATCCTGCAGCGCGCCACCGCCCGCGAGCCCGGGCCCGGGCGCGGACCACGGCCCGTGCGCACGCTCATCCTCACCCCCACGCGCGAGCTGGCCATCCAGATCGGCGACAGCTTCACCGCTTACGGCCGGCATCTGGACCAGAAGCACACCGTGATCTTCGGCGGCGTGGGCCAGAAGCCCCAGACCGATGCCCTGCAACGCGGCGTGGACACCCTGGTGGCCACGCCCGGCCGCCTGCTGGACCTCATGGGCTAGGGCTACGTGAAGCTGGACCGGCTCGACGTGTTCGTGCTCGATGAGGCCGACCGCATGCTGGACATGGGCTTCATCCACGACGTGCGCAAGGTGATCGCCAAGCTGCCCGCCGAACGCCAGACCC
>JAVFAQ010000041.1:0-13816 GCA_034002325.1 Flavobacteriales bacterium
CCCTGCATCGCTGATGCGGGGCTTTCCTTCTTGTGGGCGTACGTCCCGGCGGCGATGATCCGCTCACGGACCCGGCGCCACGGGCGTCCTGGCCCGCCTGCCGGACCCCGCCGGGGCGCTCACTCCACGATGGCGTCCCGTCCCTGGCCCTCGCGGATCATCTCCAGGGCCTTGGCGATGCGGCGCTTGCGGGTCTCTTCCTGGCGGGCATCGGTGATCCACTCCAGGTATTCCTTCTTGTGGCCGTGGCTGAAGCGCTCCCAATGCTGCCAGGCCTCCTCGTCGCGCTTCAGGCACAGCTCCATGTCGGGCGGCAGGGCCAGGGCCTTCCGGGCGGCCCGGGGCTCGGCGGCGCGGCTCTCGGATTCATTGAGCTTCACGGCCTGCTTCACCAAGTCCTGGAAGGCCTTCTCGTTCACCGGCTCGTTCTCGTTCACCTTGAACTTGCGCACGGCGCGCTCGGCGTCCTTCTCGGTGAGCTTGAACAGGCCGTGGGGGTCCTTGAGCTGCGCGCCCTTGTGGAACCACACGCTCACGCATGTCTTGAAGGCGTGCAGGCTCACGATGGTGCCCTTGTGGCGGTAGGTGGGGGCGTTGTTGCTCCAGGTCTCGTCCACCGTGGGGTGGGCGCCGCGGACCAGCTGGCGCAACCGCACCATGAGCAGCCGCTGCCATTCCGGAAGGCCGGCGATGAACGAGTTGATGTGCTCCTGAGGTTGCATGGAAAGCGAATTGGGGGGACCAAGCTACGCATGGCCCCGGGGATCGTTGCGGCAAGGTCACGCCAAGGTCAACAGGCCTCGATGACCACGGCGTAGCCCTGGCCCACGCCGATGCACATGGTACACAGGGCGTAGCGCTCCTTGCGGGCGTGGAGTTCGAGTGCGGCGGTCTGCAGCAGGCGGGCGCCGCTCATGCCCAGCGGATGGCCCAGGGCGATGGCGCCGCCGTTGGGGTTGATCCGCGGATCGTCGTCGGCGATGCCCAGGCTGCGCGTGCAACTGAGCACCTGGGCGGCGAAGGCCTCGTTGAGCTCGATGATGCCCATCTGGTCCAGGGTGAGGCCGGCGCGCCGCAGGGCGAGGCGGCTGGCGTACACCGGGCCGATGCCCATGATCCGCGGCTCCACGCCGGCCACCGCGCTGGTCACGATGCGGGCCAGGGGCTTCAGGCCATGCCGCTCCACGGCCGCATCGCTGGCCACCAGCACGGCGGCGGCCCCGTCGTTGAGGCCGCTGGAGTTGCCGGCCGTCACCGTGCCGCCCGGGCGGAAGGCGGGCTTCAGGCCGGCGAGCACGTCCAGGGTGGTGTTCGGCTTCACGAACTCGTCGCGGTCCACGATCACGGGATCGGCCTTGCGTCGGGGCACGGCCACCGGCACGATCTCCTGCGCCAGGCGGCCGCTCTGCTGGGCGGCGGCGGCCTTCTGCTGGCTCCACAGGGCGAAGCGGTCCTGGTCCTCCCGGCTGATGGCCCGGGTCTCCAGGAGGTTCTCGGCGGTCTCGCCCATGGCGTCCACGCCGTGGCGCTCCTGCATGCGCGGGTTCACGAAGCGCCATCCGAAGCTGCTGTCGTACATGCGGGCGTCGCGGCCGTAGGGCGTGCTGGTCTTGCCGATCACCCATGGGCCGCGCGTCATGTGCTCCATGCCCCCGGCGATGAACAGGTCGCCCTGCTCGGCGGCGATGGCGCGGCCGGCCTGCACCACGGCGCTCATGCCGCTGGCGCAGAGGCGGTTCACCGTTTCGCCGGGCACGGTCACGGGCAGGCCGGCCAGCAGCAGGGCCATGCGGGCCACGTTGCGGTTGTCCTCGCCGGCCTGGTTGGCGCAGCCCATGATCACGTCGTCCACCGCGGCGGGGTCCAGGCCGGGGTGGCGGTCCACCAGGGCCTTGATCACGTGGGCGGCCAGGTCGTCGGCCCGCACGGGGGCCAAACTGCCGGTGAAACTGCCGATGGGCGTGCGCACGGCGTCAACGATGTAGGCGTTCTTCATGGCTCAGTGGGCTTGCGCTCCGGAAAGTGCCCGCGAAGTAAGGGCAACGGAGCGGAGCGGCGCCCCGGAACCCCGCCGAGGAAGGCTACACCACCGCCACCCGCGCGCCTTCACCCGGTTCCGCCAGCTCCCCGATCACTTCCGCCCCGATCCCTTCGGCCATCAACAGCGCCTCCACTTCGGCCCGGCCTTCCGCTCCGCAGGCGATCAGCAGGCCGCCGCTGGTCTGCGGGTCGCTCAGCAGCAGCATGCGCTCCATGGTGGTGGCACCGCTCACTTCGGTGGAATAGCTCTTCCAGTTGCGGAAGCTGCCGTCGGGGTACTGGCCTTGGGCGAGGTAGTGCAACGCCTCGGGGACCTTGGGGATGGCATCGTACCGTAGGATGGCGTGCAGGCCGCTGCCCCGGCACATTTCCAGCAAGTGGCCCAGCAGCCCGAAACCGGTGACGTCCGTGAGCGCATGCACCGCCGGGACCGCCCCCAGCGCCGTGCCGATGCGGTTGGGGCGCACCATCAGGTCGCGACCGATGTGCGTGTGTTCCGGCAGCAGCTTGTCCCGTTTCTGTGCCGTGCTGAGGATGCCCACGCCGAGCGGCTTGGTGAGGTAGAGCACATCGCCCGCCCGTGCGGTGTCGTTGCGTTTGAGGTGGTCCTTCATCACCTCGCCGGTCACGGCCAGGCCGAAGAAGGGCTCCGGCGCGTCGATGCTGTGCCCACCGGCCAGCGGGATCCCGGCATCCTGGCAGGCACGGCGGCCGCCTTCCACCACCTGTTGCGCCAGTTCCGCACCCAGCTTCTCGATGGGCCAGCCCAGGATCGCCACGGCCAGCAGGGGCGTGCCGCCCATGGCGTACACGTCGCTGATCGCGTTGGTGCCCGCGATGTGGCCGAAGTCGAAGGCATCGTCCACGATGGGGGAGAAGAAGTCGGTGGTGCTGATCAGGCAGCGCCTGCCCGCCTCGGTGGGATCGCCACCGAGGTCGTACACGGCGGCATCGTCGCGGGTGCCGTAGCCCACGAGCAGCCGGGGGGCGGGCAGGGTGGTGCCGTTGCTGCGCAGGATCTTCTCCAGCTCGGCGGGCGCGATCTTGCAGCCACAGCCGGCGCCGTGGCTCAAGGTGGTGAGGCGAACGGGTTCAGACATGATGGGTGATGGTCTCGTGCAATGGCCGCCCCTCGCTGGCCGTGGCATCGATGCGCTGCACGGTGGCGGGGTCGCGGCCGGCCAGCCCGTGCAGGTAGGCGCGGTCGTAGTAGCGGAGGGTGATGGCGGCCACGGCGTGCAGGTCGCCGGCTTCGAGGGCCTCCAGCGCGGCCTTGGCATGCTGCGGACCGAGGCGTTTGCGGATGCGGTCGATGGCCTCGGCCAGTTGCTCCTTCGGCGCGCCGCCATAGTCGGCCACCAACCGTTGCACGCGCTGTTCCAACGGCACGTCAACGAACACCACGGGCGCCTCGCGCATGCGTTGGAAGAAGGCGTTGGGCAGCTTCACCCGGCCGATCATCACGCTCTCGTCCTCCACCCAGATGGGCGCATCGGTGCCCAGCGCGTGCAGCGCCTGCCACAGCCGGTTCTCGAAATGCTCGGTGGTGGGCTGCGGCGCCTGGCCGATCGCGCCGAACGCCGAACCCTTGTGGTGGGCCAGCCCTTCCAGGTCGATCACACGCTCGCCGGCCCGGGCCAGGGCATGCAGCATCCCGGTCTTGCCGCTGCCGGTGTAGCCGCCCAGCACACGCAAGGGCACGGGCTGTTCCAGCGCGGCCAGTACGTGGTTGCGGAACGCCTTGTAGCCGCCCTTCAGCGGGTGTACTTCGGTGAAGCCCGCCTTGTCCAGCAGCCAGGCCACGCTGCCGCTGCGTTCGCCACCGCGCCAGCAATGCACGCGGATGCGGCCGTCGGGAGCGATGGTCCGGGCCTGCTCCACCATCCCGGCCAGCTTCGGCCCCACGATGCGCAGGCCCTCCAGCATGGCGGGGTCGCGGCCCTGCTGCTTGTACAGGGTGCCCACCACGGCGCGTTCGGCATCGCTGAACAGCGGCACGTTCACGGCGCCGGGTATGTGGCCGCGTGCGAACTCGCCGGGCGAGCGCACATCGATCACCGGGGCGGTGATGGCGAGCCAGTCGGTGATGGGCAGGGGGCGGGGCATCGGTGCCGCAAGGTCGGCATTGGCACACCTTTCGCCGTTGGCGCCCCCGCACCAATACCTTGCACGCTCCGCTTTGAAGACCCTCCTCCGCTACCTCCTCCCGCACACCGGCTTGGTGCTGCTCAGCCTGCTGCTGGCCACCACCGCGCAGGTGCTGTCCATGATCGATCCCATCATCTTCGGGAAGATCATCGACACCTGCGGCACGCCCGCCCCCGGGCGCCCGCGCGATGAGATGGTGCGCGGCGTGCTGCAACTGCTCGCCCTCGCGGTGGCCCTGGCCCTGGGCTCGCGGCTGGCCCGCGCCTTCCAGGACTACACCCTGCGCAAGGTGACCCAGCGCATGGGCATGCAGGTGTTCAACGACGGGCTGAAGCAGACCCTGCGGCTGCCCTACCAGGACCTGCTCGATCAGCGCAGCGGCGAGACCCTCAGCATCCTCCAAAAGGTGCGCACCGACAGCGAGCGCTTCATCCACCAGTTCATCAACGTGGTCTTCGCCACCCTGGTGGGCGTGGCCTTCTTAGTGTGGTACGCGGTCACCAAGTCGTGGCTGCTGGTGCCCGTGTTCGTGGTGGGCGTGCTGGTGCTGGGCGGCCTCACCGGCCTGATGAGCCGCCGCATCAAGACCATCCAGCGCAGCATCGTGCGCCGCACCGCCGTGCTCTTCGGGGTGATCACCGAATCGCTCCGCAACATCGAATTGGTGAAGAGCCTCGGGCTCACCTATCCCGAGATCCGGCGCATGCGCGGCCTCACCGAGCAGGTCTATGTGCTGGAGATGGAGAAGGTGCGGCGGGTGCGCACGCTCAGCTTCCTGCAGGGCACTTCCATCAACCTGCTGCGGCAGAGCATCCTGTTCATCCTGTTGTGGCTCATCTTCAGCGACCTGCTCAGCACCGGCGAGCTCATCGCCATGCAGTTCATGTCGGCCCACATCTTCGGCCCGTTGCAGGAACTGGGCAACATCATCCTGGCCTACCGCGAGACCGAGGGCTCGCTCAACAACTTCGAGCGGCTCATGGCGCGGCCCATCGAAAGCCGGCCGGTGGACCCCGTGAAGATCGGCCCCGTGCGCAGCCTGGGCTTCCACGACGTGGTCTTCCGCCACCGCGGCGCGGCGTACAACGCCATCAACGGCATCTCGTTCGCGGCGCGCCTCGGCGAGACCATCGCCTTCGTGGGACCCAGCGGCTCGGGCAAGAGCACTTTGGTGAAATTGCTCGTGGGCCTGTACACGCCGGTGGAAGGGCGCATCACCTTGAACGATGTACACGTGGCCGACATCCGCTACAACGAGGCGCGGTGCCAGTTCGGCTTCGTGACGCAGGATACGCAGCTCTTCTCGGGCACCATCCGCGAGAACCTGCGCTTCGTGAAGCCCGACGCCACGGATGCGGAGATGCTCACCGCCCTGGAACAGGCCGCCTGCGGGCCGCTGCTGGAGCGCTCGGGCAAGGGGCTGGGCACGGTGATCGGCGAGGGCGGCGTGAAGTTGAGCGGTGGGGAGAAGCAGCGCCTCTCCATCGCGCGGGCCTTGGTGCGCGACCCGCGCCTGTTGATCTTCGACGAGGCCACCTCCGCGCTCGACTCGCTCACCGAAGAGGAGATCACCGACACCATCCGCACCATCAGCGCGCGGCACCAGAGCATCACCATCCTCATCGCCCACCGCCTCAGCACCATCATGCACGCCGACCGCATCCACGTGCTGGAGAAGGGCGAAGTGGTGGAGACCGGCACCCACGCCGGGCTGGTGGAGCAGAAGGGCCTGTACTACGCCATGTGGCGGCAGCAGATCGGGGAGCGCGCACGCACCGAACCTCCGCGCGGAGCCATGCCGCTGCCGGTGGGGGAAGGAGAGGAGTGAGGACCAACGCCCTGCCGCATGGTGAGCGCTCCGATCGGCACGGGCACCGGTATCCTTTTGTTCGGGTCCTGCGCAATAAATACTACATTGAGCCGCTAACCTACCATACGATGAACACCCAGCACCCAGCACCCAGCACCCAGCACCCTACAACTAAGGGACTTGTCACCGGCTTTCTGATGATCATCTTGATGGCTTCCGGTGTTCTTACATCCTGCCAAAAGGAAGGGGCGGGCGTATCCGTACCGGAGGGTGCGGATATGGCGCCTGCCAACGTGACCCCCTTGGTGCGGGCATTCGTGGACCGGGCGCAGGGCGTGGCGGCCCCCAAGGCAGATGCCGTGCTGAGCGCCGACAGCGTGGAGTGGTACGTGGAGGCCGCACTGAACTACGGCGTGGCCAAAGCCTGGTTGGAGTTCAATGACGTGGTGGCCGACAGCGCCGTGGTCTCCGTGCCGCTGCATGCCGGTGCCGTTCCCGCTGCGGCGGCGTACGAGGCGTTCAACACCCTGTACGGATTGCTGGCCACCGTGGAAGAGGAAGGCGTGCAGCACCTGGCCATCGTGGACGTGGCGGCCAAAGAGGCGGGCAATGAACTCCGGCTGGACGTGCGGTATCTCGTGGGCTCGGGATATGAGAAGAGCGTGAATGCCAACTACCCCCCGGGCATGGCACTACGGTGGTGGCAAATGGCCGGTGGCTGCGCATGTGGAACGGAACCCAGTACATTTTGTGCGGACAAGAAGATCCAACAACGGGTGCAGCAGGCCATTCAAGTGGCCATGGGGCCGAATGACTATTGGACGAATGTGGAGACATGGGATGTGGGCGTATTATGGCCTACTAGTGTTCCAAATAAAACATATTCTGGGGAATTCTTTTTTAATCCGAACAATACATCGGGTAAATCCAATCAAAATTATTGGATATATCTGTGCTGGGATTACGATTGCGATTCCTGCTTGGAGCATGATGACTTGAGCTTCCATACCCAAGGAACATACGATGCGATGATGTGGATCCGCAACAATCATTGTTCGACCAAGACGCCATATGGGGTGGTCGTCGATGGTGATATGGGACTCGGCCTGGACCCGATGTACTTTCATCAATGCGCCTTTACGTATGGGAATAAGCAATCGGGTTCGGGGAGTTGATGAGGTGGTTCGCAATTGTATTGGCAGTCTTGACGCTCGATCTCAGAGGCCAGGATGGCTGGTCCGTGACCTACGAGGCCGGGCCGCGTAAGCGCACGGTCATGGACCTTGTGGAACGCCCTGCCGGCGATCTACTGGTCGCGACCCTGACGGATGGGTCTTCCATCCCGGCCGGGCCACCATTCGTTTCCACGATACGCCAGGTCTCCGCACAAGGGGTGTTGGGTGCCGAGCATGAGGTCCTCATGGGGTCAGACTGGTCTGTCCTCATGACCGATCTGGAGCAGTTTCCGGGAGGGGAGGTCGTCTCCGTTGCCGCCGCACGGTACCAACCGACCATGTCCGACCATCAGGTCCTCGTGCATGCCATCGCTGATGGCGGGTCCTTGTCCCTGTTGTTGCAGCATGGGATCGATGAGAGCATGGGGGGGATCTGGCATCTGAGCGCAAGGGCCTACTTGGATGATGGCCTATTGATCAGCGGCAGCCTATGGGCCCCCGGCTCGCCCGTGCCCAATCTGTTCTTGCTTCTCCGGACCGAATTACAGGGCGAACTCACCACTGCGGTGGTCCATGGGACGGCCTTGGGGTTCCGGGTCGGTCGTCATGCTTTCCTTGCAGCCGATGGTACCGTGCGGGCCTCCATGAACGGCAGCATCCCCGAGGGACCTTTCGCATCGGCCTCGATCCTGCGCTTCGCACCGGACTTGACCTACTTGGACGGGTTCGCGATCACCGCACTGAGCGGATCAGGCGGTGTTCATCCACTGGATAGCATCATTCGGGATGACTTGTACATGACTCCTCTGGCCGGTGATACACTCGTGGTGTCCGGCCGGTTCGGCGATCTGACCCAAGGAATGCGCGCTGCCTTGGTCCGTCTTGCACCCGATGGGTCTTTTGCCGGCACCTTCCTGCCAAGGAGCGAGTTCGAGCATGATCTTGTCGCCTACCGACAAGGCCACGACATGACCCCTGATGGCCAGATCCTGTTCGCCACGTTCGAGAACTTCTACCCCGGCCCGCCGGACCCAGAGTTAAGCACGGTCCCCTCCCGCATCCGCGTCCATCGCTTGGATACCCTGCTGAACCCACAATGTGAGTACCTGGTCGACGGTTTCTCGGACAATGCCTACTACTACCTCACGCGCATCAAAGCCACCAGCGACGGGGGCGTGCTGCTCATGGGTTCACGCCGTGACCTCAACACCATGGGGCCGCCCCAGGGCTGGCTGATGAAGTTGGACCCTGCCGAATGCATGCCGCTGGGCGTGGAGGAAGGCCGCTTCGCGCACGGGGTGGAGGTGTTCCCCAACCCGGGCCGCGACGGCTTCACCGTGGTGGTGAACGGCCCGGCGCTGCACGGGGCGCGCTTGGAGCTGTTCGATGCCATGGGCGCGCACGTGCGCAGCGCGGCCATGCCCACCAACACCGCGCGGGTGGATGCGCATGACCTGGCCTCGGGGCTGTACGTGTACCGCATCACCGGCCGCGATGGCCGCCTGCTGGGCAGCGGCAGGTGGGTGCGGGAGTGAGCGCGTGCGGGCGGCTACCGCACGTCCAGCAGGCGCATGTCCTCCGCGTCCAACCGCAGGGCGGGGGCGGCGGCCAGGGCCTGCACCTGCCCGGCGCTGGTGGCGCTCACGATGGGCGCGCCGATCCCGGGCCGGTGCAGCAGCCAGGCCAGGGCCACGGTGGCCGGCGTGCTGCCATGCTTCGCCGCCACGGCATCCAGCGCATGGAGCACCGCCGGGCCGCGCCCTTCCAGGTACTTCGCCACGCCGCCACCGCGCGGGCTCTTGCCCAGGTCGGCCGCGCTGCGGTACTTGCCGGTGAGGAAGCCCGAGGCCAGCGCATAGTAGGGGAACACCGACAGCTCATGGCGTTCGGCCAGGGGTGCGTGGTCGGTCTCGTACCGCGTGCGGTCCATCAGGTTGTAGCGCGGCTGCAGGGCCACGTAGCGCGGCAGGCCCGCGCGCCGGGCCAGTTCCATGGACCGCTCCAGCCGGTCCGGCTCCAGGTTGCTGGCCCCGATGTAACGCACCTTGCCCTGCGCGATCAGGCGGGCGTAGGCCCCCAGGGTCTCCTCCACCGGCGTGGTGCCGTCGTCGAAGTGGGTGTAGTACAGGTCGATGCGGTCGGTGCCCAGGCGTTGCAACGACGCCTCGGCCGAGCGCATGATGTGCCCCGCGCTGATGTCCTTCGGATGCGCCTTGGTCTCCGAGCCCACCTTGGTGGCGATCACCAAGCGGTCGCGGTTGCCGCGCGCCTTCATCCACTTGCCGATGATGGCCTCGGAGGTGCCGCCCGTGCCGTTCACCCACCACGGATAGCTGTCGGCCGTGTCGATGAAGTTGAAGCCGGCCGCCACGAAGGCGTCCAGCACGGCGAAGGAGCGCTCCTCGTCCAGGGTCCATCCGAAGACGTTGCCCCCGAGGTTGATGCGCGATACCCGCAGGTCGGTGTGCGCGATGGCATGGTGTGGCATGCCACGAAGGTAGGGGGGCGTGCAGGCTGACGGATATGTCGTCATGCGGCATCTGTGAAAACGATCATATATTTGCCGGCGGGGAACCGGTCATGCCGATGGCGGGAACCATGTCATCCGCCTCCGTGCCCGACCCCGGAACAGCCGTCCACCCATAACCCCACGACCATGGCCAACCCATTCTTCGGACCGAACATCACGCTCCTTCGCCAGCGCCGCGGGCGCTCGCAAGAGGAGGTCGCCGTTGCCTTGGACATCAAGCGGTCCAGCTACAGCGGCTATGAGAACGGCAGCGCCGAGCCGCCCTTCGACCTGCTGGTGCGCATCAGCGGGTACTACAAGCTGAGCATCGACAAGCTGCTGAAGGACGACCTCACCGCGTTGAGCGAGAGCGTGCTGGGCATGCTGGAGCGCGGGGGCGACGTGGACCTGAGCGGGCGGCGGCTGCGTGTGCTGGCCACCACGGTGAACGCCCAGGACCGCGAGAACGTGGAGCTGGTGCCCGAGAAGGCCAAGGCCGGGTACGCCGCCGGGTACGCCGATCCCGAGTACATCAGCATCCTGCCCACCTTCCAGATGCCGTTCCTGAGCAAGGACCGCAAGTACCGCACCTTCCAGATCAGCGGGGACAGCATGCCGCCGGTGAGCGACGGCTCGTGGGTCACGGGCGAGTACGTGCAGAACTGGCAGACCATCCGCGACGGGCAGCCCTACATCGTGATCACCAAGGAGGAGGGCATCGTGTTCAAGGTGGCCTACAACCAGCTGAAGGAGAAGGGCAGCCTGCTGCTGTGCAGCACCAACCCGCTCTACAGCCCCTACGAGGTGCCCGTGACCAACGTGCTGGAGGTATGGAAGTTCGTGCATTTCATCAGCGCCGAACTGCCCGAGCCCAACATGAGCCGCGATGAACTGGCCCGCAGCGTGGTGGAACTGCGCAAGGAGGTGGGGCAGCTGCGCCTGGCCATGGAGCAGCAGGGGCGGCTGGCGTTCTGAGGGGGCGCGCTCAGCCCAGCGCGGCCACGATGCGCTCGAGCTCCTCCGCGCTGGCGAAGCCGATCTCGATCCGGCCCCTGCCGTCGGCGGCCTGCTTCACCGTTACGCGGCTGCCGATGCGTTCGCTCAACCGCCGGCCCAGTTCCTTGTTGGGGCGGGCGGCGCCCGCAGAGGCGCCCTTGGGTCCCTTGGCGGCCGCACGGGCCATGTCCTCCACCTGGCGCACGCTCAACTGGCTCTCCACGATCCGGTGGTACAGGTCGATCTGGCGGGCCGGGTCGTTGATGGCGATCAGCGCGCGGGCATGGCCCATGCCGATGGTGCGCTGCCGCAACCCCAGCTGCACCTCGGCGGGCAGCTTCAGCAGCCGCAGGTAGTTGGTCACCGTGCTGCGGTCCTTGCCCACCTTCTCGCTGAGCTGCTCCTGGGTGAGGTCCACCTCCTCGATCAACCGTTGGAAGCTGATGGCCACCTCGATGGCGTCGAGCTCCTCGCGTTGGATGTTCTCCACCAGGGCCATCTCCAGCATGGCCTCGTCGTTGGCCACGCGCACGTAGGCGGGCACCTCGGTGAGGCCGGCGCGCTGCACGGCCCGGAACCGGCGCTCGCCGCTGATCAGCTGGTAGCGGACGGGGCTGATGCGGCGCACGGTGATGGGCTGGATCACGCCCAGCTCGCGGATGCTCTGCGCCAGCTCGGCCAGCGCCTCCTCGCTGAACCAGGTGCGCGGCTGGAAGGGGTTCACCTCGATCCGCGCCACGGGCAACAGGCCGATGTGGCCCCCGGTGCGCGGGGCGGCGATCTCGCCCGCGGCGGTGGGCGATGCCATGGCCGCGCTGTCCTCCAGCAGGGCGCTCAGCCCGCGGCCCAGTCCTTTCTTCTTCATGCGTTGTCCTCTTCCACCGGTATGGTGCGTTCGCTGTCGGGGATGCGCGTCATGCTGTTCTTCTGCAGCAGCTCGCGCGCCAGGTTCAGGTAGTTCACGGCGCCCTTGCTGCTGGCGTCGTGCATGATGATGGTCTGCCCGTGGCTGGGGGCCTCGCCCAGGGCCACGTTGCGGTGGATCACCGTGTCGAACACCAGTTGCTGGAAGTGGGTCTTCACCTCTTCCACCACTTGGTTGGCCAGGCGCAGGCGGCTGTCGTACATGGTGAGCAGCATGCCCTCGATGGTGAGCTCGGGGTTGAGGCGCTGCTGCACGATCTTGATGGTGTTGAGCAGCTTGCCCAGGCCCTCCAAGGCGAAGTACTCGCACTGCACGGGCACGATCACGCTGTCCGCGCAGGTGAGGCTGTTCACGGTGACCAGGCCCAGCGACGGCGCGCAGTCGATGATGATCAGGTCGTACTTCGCACGCAGCGGGTCGAGCACGCGCTTGAGCTGGCGCTCGCGGTCGGGCATGTCGATCATCTCGATCTCCGCGCCCACCAGGTCGATGTGGCCGGGCAGCAGGTCCAGGTTGGGGTTGTCCGTGCCCAGGATCAGCTCCTCGGCGGGGGCGCCGTTCACGATGCACTCGTAGATGCTGGCCTTCACCGTGCGCGGGTCGAAGCCGGTGCCGCTGGTGGCGTTGGCCTGCGGGTCGGCGTCCACCAGCAGGGTGCGGCGCTCCAGCACGCCCAGGCTGGCGGCCAGGTTGATGGCGGTGGTGGTCTTGCCCACGCCGCCTTTCTGGTTCACGATGGCGATGATCTTGGCCATGGGGGGTCTTTTTTCGGGGATGGGAATGGGCCGACCATGGCCGGCCCGTGCGGTGCTGCTTAGAGTTCGATGCTTGCGCCGATGGCGGGCAGGTGCAGGGTGATGCCGGCCTGGCGGAAGGCGGCGCGGGCCTGGTCGTGGTCGATCACGATGGGCGGGAAGCTGTCGTAGTGGATGCCCACCACGGTCTTCACGCCCATGAGCAGGGCGGCCTCCACGGCGTCGTCGATGCCCATGGTGAAGGTGTCGCCGATGGGCAGGCAGGCGAATTTCAGGTCGAACCGCTTGAGCAGTTGCATGTCCAGGGTGAGCGCCGTGTCGCCCGCGTGGTGGAAGCTGCCCTCGGGCCCGCTCACCACGAAGCCGCCGGGGTTGCCGCCGTAGCTGCCGTCGGGCAGCTGGCTGCTGTGGATGGCGTGTACGTACTTGATGCGCAGCTCGCCGATCGCGGTGCTGCCGCCCAGGTTCATGTGTACGCCGCTGGTGATGCCCTTGGCGGCATACCACTCCACGATCTCGAAGTTGCTCACCAGCGTGGCGCCGGTGCGCCGGAGGATCGCCTCGGCATCGATGGTGTGGTCCGCGTGGCCGTGGGTGAGCAGCACGATGTCCGCCGGGATGGTGTTGATGTCCACCTTGTCCTTGGCCAGCGGGTTGGCGTTGATGGCGGGGTCGAAGAGCAGGTGCTTGCCGGCGGTCGCGATGCCGATGCAGGATTGTCCGTAGTAGGTAAGGCGCATGGATCGAAAAAGTGTTGACCCAACGGCTAAGGTCGGGGCAAAGTACCGGCATGGGGGCGCGGCTTCCGTGTTGATAACCCACCGAGTTATGAACATGCTCCGCGATCCCGGTGCCCACGGGCTTTCGCGCGGGTCGCGGTGCATCGGGTACGGCGTATGCGGCAGGATCCTATCTTTGCCGCCCCGCTGACCGTGGTGGGGCACCTGGAGAGGTGGGTGAGTGGCTTAAACCAGTAGTTTGCTAAACTGCCGTACGGGTAACCCTGTACCGGGGGTTCGAATCCCCCCCTCTCCGCCAAAAGGCCCGAAAGCCGGGTCTTTTTTGGTCCCACAGGCCTCCAGCCTGTGCCCAGTTCCCTCAGGCTTCCAGCCTGTGCCCGCCCGCAGGAAGTAGAAGGCGATGTTGGTGTGAAGTGGTGAAGTGGTTGACGTTCTTGGCATCTTGCTCGGGGTGTGGCGCAGTCCGGTAGCGCACCTGGTTTGGGACCAGGGGGCCGCAGGTTCGAATCCTGCCACCCCGACGGAACACAGGGGCCACCGGCATCACGCCGGTGGCCCTTCCTGTTGGCGGCCGTGGCGGTGCGCCGCATTATCGACCTTTGCCGCATCCGGTCCCGTAGCTCAGCTGGATAGAGCACCTGCCTTCTAAGCTGGTGGTCGTTGGTTCGAATCCAACCGGGATCGCCGATCGCACTGGCGGCACCGCGTGTGCGCGCAC
>JAVFAQ010000042.1:0-13534 GCA_034002325.1 Flavobacteriales bacterium
TCGGCATCGGGACTGTCGCTATCGAACACGGCGATCTCCACGATGTCCATCGTCGGCGCGGCGCACACGCCGTTGTCCACCGTCCACTGAAGCAGATGAACGCCCACGCCCAGGCCGGAAACGGCGGTGTTCGGGTCGTTCGGGTCGGCGATGTCGGCCGCACCGTCGATCACGGCCCAAGTGCCCGTGGCGGGGAAGATCACCGCACTGCCGGCCATCGTGGTGGCGGTGGTGGTGCCGCCGGGGGTGCAGAGCTCCTGGTCCGCCCCGGCATCGGCCACGGGGTTGTCCGCATCGTGCAGGGTGATGGTCATCTGGGCGGTGGTGGTGCCGCCGCAGGGGCCGTTCTCCACGGTCCATTCCAGCACCGTCACGCCCACCTGCAAGCCGGTGATGGTGGCCCCGGGGTCGTGCGCATCGCTGAAGGCGCCCGTTCCATCGAGGATGCTCCATGTGCCCGTGCCGGGGGTGACCACGGTGCTGGCGCCGAGCACGGCCTCGGCCACCGGGGTGCACAGGTCCTGGTCGGCACCGGCATCGGCTGATTGGGTGTTCTCATCGAAGACCTCCACGGTCACCGTATCGCTGGTGATGGCATCGGCGCACGGGCCGTTGTTGACGGTCCATGCGAAGGTGCTCGTGCCGATGCCGATGTCGATCACGCTGGTGTTCGGGTTGCTCGGGTTCACGATGATGCCGGTGCCGCTCACCAAGGTCCATTGGCCGGTCGCCGGGAAGACCACGGGGTTGGCTGCCAAGGTGGTGGTGGTGGGCCCGGCGGCGCAGAGCTGCTGGTCGGGTCCGGCATCGGCGGGTGCTTGCGCATCGCTATGCACGGTGATCGCCACCAGGTCGGTGCCGGCGCCGGTGCCACACGGGCCGTTGTCCACCGTCCAGGAGAAGGTGCTCACGCCCACGGGCAGGCCGCTCACGGTGGTGAAGGGATCGGTGGGGTCGGCGATGGTGCCGCCGCCGCCCACCAATGTCCATTGCCCGGTGGCCGGGAAGGTGAGCGGCGCCGCCTGCATGGCGGTCGAGTTGCCGGGCATGCAGAGCGCCTGGTCGGGGCCCGCGTCGACGGCCGCGTTGTTCTGGTCGTAGAGGAAGATGCTCACCGGGTCGCTGGTGATCGCATCGTCGCACGGGCCGTTGCTCACCGTCCACACGAAGATGTTCTCGCCCACGCCCAGGCCGGTCACGGTGGTCTGCGGGCTGTCGGGGCTGGTGATCGTGCCCTGGCCTTCCAGCAGGGTCCACGCGCCGGTGGCCGGACCGATGAGCGGGCTGCCGCTGAGGGTCGCGACGCCGGCCGGTGTGCAGAGCGCTTGGTCCGCACCGGCATCGGCCGCGGGGTTGTCCTCATCGAACACCACGATGCTCACCTCGTCGAAGCTGATGGGGTCGTCGCACGCGCCGTTGTCCACCGTCCAACGGAACACGTTCACGCCCACGCCCAGCCCGGTGATCGCGGTGTGCGGGTCGGCGGGGTCGGCGATCTCGCCCAGGCCGCTCACCAAGGTCCATGTGCCGGTGCCGGGGAAAACGACCGCACTGCCGGCCATGGTGGTGGTGCTGGCGGGCGTGCAGAGGGCCTGGTCGGGGCCGGCATCGGCCACGGGCGCCGCATCGTCGTTGATGTGGATCGCCATCACGTCGGAGGCCGGCTCGGTGTCGCAGGGGCCGTTGCTCACGGTCCACACCAGGGACGTGCCGCCCACGCCCAGGCCGCTCACGACGGTATGCGGGTCGGTGGGGTCATCGAACACGGCCGTGCCGGCGGCCACGGTCCACTGGCCGGTGGCGGGGAACACGGGCGTGTTCGCGGCGAGCACGGCGCTGGTCACCGGCAGGCACCACTGCTGGTCGGGACCGGCATCGGCCACCGAGGCGCCCTCGTCATGCACGGTGATGGTCACCTGGTCGGTAGTGATGCCATCGGTGCAGGGGCCGTTGTCCACGGTCCAGGCGAAGGTGTGTACGCCCACGGTCAAGCCGGTCACGGTGGTGTTCGGGTCGCTGTCATCGGCGAAGGTGCCCGCCCCCGCCACCAGCGTCCATTGCCCGGTGGCCGGCCCGTTGGGCATGCTGCCGGCCAGGATGGCCGTGGTGTTCGGCGTGCAGAGCGCCTGGTCCGGGCCGGCATCGGCCACGGGGTTGTCGGCGTCGAACACCTGTATCGTCACGTGGTCCGTGCTGATGCCGCAAGTGCCGTTGTCAATGCTCCAGGTGAATTCATGCACCCCCGGCGTGAGGCCGGTGATGAGCGTGGCGGGATCGTTGGGCGCAACGATGACCGCCCCGCCGCCGGCCGCGCTCCATGTGCCGATGGCCGCGCCCGCCGGGGCGTTGGCCGCCATGGTCACCGTGGATGCCGGCGTGCAGATCGCCTGGTCCGGTCCGGCATCGGCCTCGGGCGCATCGGCCTCGTACACGAAGATGCTCACCAGGTCGGTGGAAATGGGATCGTTGCACACGCCGTTCACCACCTGCCATTGGAAGATGTTCTCGCCGATGCCCAGCCCGCTCACGGTGCTGCCCGGGCTGTTGGGCGCGGCGATGGTGCCGATGCCCTGCACCAGGGTCCAGGTGCCCACCGCCGGTGCGGCCGTCGCATTGCCCTGCAGCTGGGTGCTGGTGACGGGCGTACACAGGTGCTGGTCCGCGCCGGCGTCGGCCACCGGGTGGGCCGGGTCGAACACCAGGATCGTCATCTGGTCGGTGGTGATCCCGCATTCCACGTTGTCGATGTTCCACTGCAGGATGTTCACCCCGATGCCCAGGCCGGTGACCGAGGCCGTGGGCGAGGTGGGATCGCTGAACACGGCCGTGCCCTGCTCCACGCTCCACGATCCGGTGGCCACGCCCTGGGGCACGTTCGCCGCCATGGTCAGCGGGGTTCCCGTGCCGCACACGCTCTGGTCGGGGCCGGCATCAGCGGGCTGCGCATCGCCATCGGCCACCACGGTGACCAAGGTGCTGCTGCTCACCGGATCGGGGCAGGCGCCGTTGTTCACCGTCCATGTGAAGGAGTAGACGCCGGTGGTGAGGCCGGTCACCACGGTGCTCGGGCTGGCGGGGTCCATGATGGTGCCGGGCCCGCCGCTCATGGTCCACAGGCCGGTGGCCGGGAAGATCACAGGGCTGCCGTTGAGGGTGATGGTGTTGCCGGCGGAGGTGCAGAGGCTCTGGTCGCCGCCCGCATCGGCCGTGGGCTGCAGGGGGTCGTAGACGAAGATGCTCACCTGGTCGGTGGTCACCGCGCCGCAGGGCCCGTTGCCCACGGTCCACTGGAAGATGTGCTGGCCGGGCGGCATGCCGGTGATCGCGGTGTTCGGGTCGGCCGGGTCGGCGATCACGGCCGTGCCGTTCACCAGGGTCCATTGCCCGGTGGCGGGGCTGATCAACGCGCTGCCCGCCATGGTGGTGCCGCCGTCGCTGCTGCACAGTTGCTGGTCAGGGCCGGCGTCCGCCACCGGGTTGCCGGCGTCGAACACCAGCACAATGACATCGTCGAAGGTGACCGGGTCGGCACAGGGGCCGTTGACCACCGTCCACCGGAACACGTTGGTGCCCGCCGGCAGGGCGGTGATGGCGGTGGCGGGGTCGTTCACATTGGCGATGGACCCGCCGCCGGCGACGATGCTCCAGGTGCCCGTGGCCGGGAAGATGGGCGTGCTGCCGGCCATGACGACAAGATTTGGCGCAGTCGGTATACAGATGCTCTGGTCGGGTCCGGCATCGGCCGTCGGGCTGGCATCGGAGTATCGTGTCACCACCACCTGGTCGATGCTGGATCCGCACGGGCCGTTCACCACCGTCCACTGGAACACGCTCACGCCCACCTGCACGCCGGTCACCGTGGTGGTGGCGCTGTTGGGGGCCCCGATGGTGCCGGCGCCGCTGACCAAGGACCATTGACCGGTGGCCGGCGCGGTCACGGCATTGGCGGTCAGCGTCACGGTGGCGGTGCCGCAAATGGTCTGGTCGGCGCCCGCATCGGCATCGGCCGCGGCGGGGTCATGCACGCGCACGAGCACCTCGTCACTGGTGGTGCCCGCCGGGCACGGGCCGTTGCCCAAGGTCCAGCGGAACACGTTGTCGCCCGTGCCCAGCCCGGACACGGTGGTCAGGGGGTCGCTGGCGTCCGCGAAGTCGCCGCTGCCCTGCACCACGGTCCACTGGCCGGTGCCCGGTGCGGTGGGCGCGTTGGCCGCGAGTTGCACACTGGCCACGGGGCCGCACAGGACCTGGTCATCGCCCGCGTGGGCGGCCGGTGCGTTGCGATCGAACACGCGGATCGTCACCGCATCGGTGGAGGTGGGCGGCGAGCAGGGCCCGTTGTCGATGGTCCACGCCAGCACATGCACGCCCGGCGGCATGCCCGTCACGGTGGTGGTGGCGCTGCCCGGGGCGGTGATCACGGCGGTGCCGCTCAGCACGGTCCAGGTTCCGGTGGAAGGCGGCGTGGGCGCATTGCCCGCCAGCGTGGTGGAGGCCAGTCCGGTGGCGATGGCCGTACACAGGTCCTGGTCGGGGCCGGCGTTGGCGGTGGCGGCGGTCCCGTCGAAGCGCGTCACCGTCACCTGGTCCGTGGTGATGCCGCCCGCGCAGGCGCCGTTGCTCAAAGTCCATTGGAACACGTTGGCACCGGGCGCCAGGCCGGTCACCGTCGTGGTGGGGTCGTTGGCATCGGTGAAGGTGCCTGCTCCGTTCACCAGCACCCAATGGCCGGTGGCCGGTGCCGGGGGCGTGTTGGCCGCCAGCGTGGCGGTGGTGGTGCATACCTGCTGGTCGGGGCCGGCGTCGGCCGCCGGGCTCGCGGGGTCGAACACCGTGATCGTCACCTGGTCCGACGTGGTGGCCGGGTCGCACGTGCCGTTGGCGATGGTCCATTGCAGCACGTTCGTCCCCACGGCCAGTCCGGACACGGTGGTGTTGTGCGCGCTCGCATCGCTGAAGACGGCCGCGCCCTCCAGCACGGTCCATTGGCCGGTGGCGGGGGACACGGCGGCGTTGCCGGCCAGCACGGTGGTGTTGCCGGGCAGGCAGAGCTCCTGGTCCGGGCCCGCTTCCGCCGCGGCCTGCGCACTGTTGAACACGGTGATGGTCACCTGGTCGAAGGTGGCCGGCACACAGGCGCCGTTGGTGATGGTCCAGCGGAAGGTGTGGGAGCCCGGTGCCAGTCCGCTCACCGTGGTGCCCGGCGCGGTGGGATCGGCGAAGGTGCCGCTGCCCGCCACCACGGACCACATGCCGGTGGCCGGTGCCAGGGCCGCATTGGCCGCCAGCACGGCACTGTTGGCCGGGGTGCAAAGCATCTGGTCAGGACCTGCGGCGGCCGCCGGATGGCCGGGGTCGTGCGCCACGATGGTCACCTCGTCGAAGGCGCTGCCGCATTGGCCGTAGTTCACCGTCCACCGCAGCACGTTGGTGCCGATGGTCAGGCCGGAAACGGTGGTGGTCGGGCTGTTGGCATCGGCGAAGACGGCCGACCCGCCCACCACGCTCCATGTGCCTTGCACCTGGGTGTACGGGAGCACGCCCGCGAGGGTGGCCGCCGTGCCGCACACCACCTGGTCGGGGCCGGCCTGCACGGGCGTGAGCGGTGGCAGCACCTGGATGGTGAAACCGTAGTTGTTCACGCCGTTGAGCACGCAGGCATCGTCCTCCACGTTCACCGCGAAGAGGTTCTGGCCGATGTTCGCGGTGGTGGGCGTCCAGCAGAAATTGCCCGTGGGGTGCGGCGATCCCGTTACGGTGAAGGTGGCCCCGGGGATGCCGGCGTTCCAGTTCATGGACACGTTCTGGCCGGGGTCGGGATCGAAGGAATGCACGGTGAAGCACACCGGGTCGCCGGCGCACACGGTGGTGGCATACTGGCCGGTGCCATTGATGCCGCTGACGGTGGGCGTGCCGTTCTGGCACACCACGATGGCGAACTGCACATCGCGCAGGTACGTGCCTATGATCTGCCCGTCGCGCCACTCGGTGACCTTCACGGTGACCACGCTGAACTGCTGCTGGCTGGGCACGAAGGTGATGGTGCCGGTCTGCGGGTCGATCTGCACCGCGTTGGCGCCACCGGTGGTGATGATGGGCTGCTGGTAGGAATAGCCGGGATTGTACGGGATGATGCTTCCGCCGGCGCCCAGGGCCGGTGCCAGCTCGAAGGAGAGCGAGTCGCCGTCGATGTCGTTGAAGCCGTGGTTGTAGCTCACCGTCTGGCCCACGCAGGCGAAGGGCGTGGGGTCGTTGAGGTAGCGCGGCGAGTTGTTGCACTCGGCCAGCGTGTTGTCCAGCGTGGCGTAGAGGTACAGGTTGCGGTCGCCGGGATTGTTCAACGAGCTGATGGCGTTGTTGCGGCAGCAGAGGTCCCAGTCGATCGTCCAGTCCGTGCCGCAGCCCGCGTAGGCGCCGAGGTCCACCACGGCACTGTACCGGTAGCGCTGTATGCCGTACTGGCCCTGCGAGCTGTTGCAGCGGTCCACGGCGCTCAGGCAGATGGGGGTGACGATCTCCACGCCGTCCAGGCTGAAGCACTGGGAGAAGTTCGCGCCGC
Organism: Flavobacteriales bacterium; assembly: GCA_034002325.1. Classification (GTDB taxonomy): domain Bacteria; phylum Bacteroidota; class Bacteroidia; order Flavobacteriales_F; family PHOS-HE28; genus PHOS-HE28. The sequence continues at coordinate 6,560 of JAVFAQ010000042.1, forward strand.
ATTGCTGGCTGCGCATCCAGAACCGGCGGCCGTTGTTGCAGTTGGTGGGCGCCGCCACGCCGTTGCAATCGCGGTAGAAGTTCAGCCGCACCCGGTAGGTGTCGGGGCCGATGCACTCGTAGGTGAGCTCGCCGCCCATGGCGTGGGTGGCATGCACCTCGGCGGTGTTGAACGACCACACCATGGCCAGTGCCGCCATGGGTCGCAGGAGCTGGCTGGAAAAATGGCGGAGCGCCTTGCGCAACGCGGATGATGTGGACCGGTTATCGACCATGTACCTTCCGGTAAGTGGCACCCGGGGTCTGCCCAAGCCGGCTGCCCAGTGTGAACGATGTCACCGCCTGGTATGCGCGATCACGAACGGAACAAGGGCCCGATCGGGTGCCGGACAAACGTATCCCGGCCGCAAGGCCCCGCCATTCGCGGCTTTCCCGCAGTTGTCAACAACGGCGTGTGGGATGACGGGCCGAACGGGCCGCTTTCCCGGCAGAACGGAACGCAGGTCCCGCGTGGCAGGAACGCACGCTGCGGGCGGGTCACATCAACCGGCTCCCGTTCGGTACAGGCCGCTCCACCGCCGTGAGCACGATGTCGCCGTTCGCATCCGCGAAACCGGTCACCAAGCACCGGCTCATCACGCTGCCGATCTGCTTCTCGGGGAAGTTGATCACCGCCACCACTTGCCGGCCGACCAGTTCTTCCTTGGTGTAGTGCTTCGTGATCCGTGCGCTGCTGCGCATGATGCCATGGGGGCCGAAGTCGATCGTGAGCACGTAGGCCGGCTTGCGCGCATCGGGCAGGTCCTCTGCGGAAAGCACGGTGCCCACACAGAGATGGACCTTCTCGAAGTCGCTCCACGTGATGTGCTCCATCAGGCAAGCGCCCTACGGCGTGATCACCTCCAGCCTCTTCACCTGGCGCACGTTGCGGCCGGGCTTGATGTCGCCGGGCACCACCAGCCGCAGCGGGCCATGGCGTTCGCCCAGGGGCTGGCCGTTGCGCGCCCACGCCAGCAGCACCGGCCGTGCGCTGAAGGCATCGGCAACCTCGGCCATGGCCACCACGGCGGTGAAGCCGTCCGCAGCCGTCACCTTCACCACCGCGCGCAAAGTGCCATGCTTGTCCAGATGCACGGTGCTGTCGCAGCCGAGGTCCAATGCATCGCTGAGCCATACGCCCTGGAAGGTGGCGGTGTTCCCGTCGCGTTCGGTGATGGTGGCCTCATGCACCGGCAAGGTGCGCAGGCGTTCCATGGTGAGCACGGCATCGCAGCCCTTGCGGACCACATGGACGGTGGCGGTATCGGCTTGTGCCGTGGCCGCACCGGCGAGCAGCACGATGGCGGAAAGGAATAGGAGGCGCAGGGAGTGGATCATGCCGTAAAGTTCGGTGATGGGGAGGAGTTCCAGTGCGCAAGGTCCACTTCGTGAGACCCTGTTTTGGTCCATGGCCCACTTCCCCTTGCTATCCCGATGGCGTCGTACAATGTGGGGTCCACGTAGGTGCATACACCCGTTCTCTTGTCGCGGATGCGCACGATGTCATGGTCCTTCCAGAACGGGCTGCTGAAGCTGGAGTGAACATCCCAAGGTCCGATGTACAACTTGCCGATGACATGCTCCACTTCGTAGCCGCCGTTCAGATCCGCTTGCACAAAATGACCGTTGAGCAATGCGGCGAACAATGCTGAGTAGCCGATGCAGTTCGCGGGGCTTCCGGGCAGAAGTTCCTGCGGGTCGCTCACAGCTTTCACTGTGGAGAAATGCAGGCGCGCGGCAGTGGTGTCCAACGCCATTTCGATGGCAGCATCAAGGTCCTGCGCTGTGGATCCCATCGGGGCCAATGCCCCAACGCGAGCACGCTCGCCGATGACTTCGTAGTGGACGATCGCACGATACAGCGCCCCCCGAAAAACCCACACCAACAAAAACAGAGCAAGCAGGAACAGTAAGGAACGTGCGAACAAGCGCATGGAAGCTTCAATACCCCCCACCCCCACCCTGCCCCCTCTCGATCGGGTGCCACGTGGTCTTCACCTCCTGCGTGTCCAGGATGAAGTAGGGGCTTTGTGCTTCGTCACTGCTCCAGTCCATCACCTTCGGGTACACCACCCGCTTCAGGTTACTGGTGGCCTCCTGGTCCAGCATGGCCTTCTCTTCCGCAGTAGCGGCGGCCACCACCACGGCGTTGATGTCCATGTGCGCCACCAGGGGTTTCAGCAATTCCTTGCGGAAGCCGGTGAGCAGGTTCACCACGCCGCCGGGCAGGTCGCTGGTGGCGAGCACTTCGGTGAAGCTCACGGCCGGCAGCGGGTGCGCTTCGCCGGCCACCACCACGCAGGCGTTGCCGCCGGCGATCACCGGGGCGATCAGGCTCACCAGCTCCAGCAGGCCGTTGCTTCCCGACGCCATCACGCCCACCACGCCGACGGGCTCATGCACGCTGAAGTTGAAATGGCTGCTGTTGGTGGGGTTCACGCTGCTGAAGAGCGCGGAGTACTTGTCGCACCAGCCGGCATAATGCACCCAGCGGTCGATCGCGGCGGCCACCTCGGTCTCGGCCTGCTTCCGGGTGGCGCCGTGCAGCACCAGCTCATGGACGAACTGCGCGCTGCGGCCTTCGAGCATCTCGCCGATGCGATACAGGACCTGCCCGCGGTTGAAGGCGCTGCGGCCGCTCCACCCGCCAACCGCCTTGCGGGCGGCCACCACGCTCTCGCGCACATCCTTGCGGCTGCTGCGGCACACGTTGGCCAGGGGCTTGCCATCGGCGCCCTTCGGCTGGTAGTAGCGCCCGCTCTCGGTGCGCGGGAACTTGCCGCCGATGAAGATCTTGTAGGTCTTCATCACCGGCAGGCGGCCGGTCTTCGTGGGTGCTTCGGACGCGGCCCGCGCATCGGGTCCTTTGGCGACGTGGCCGTTGCCGTTCAACTTGGCCTTCGTGGCCTTCCTGGTCTTCGTGGTGACGCTCATGTTCGTGGACCGCCCGTGGGCGGAGGTCTCTGAAGGGACCGGACGATGCCGGATGCGTAGCCAAAGCTACACGTTGTGCGCCTGCCACCGCACCAGCAGCGCCGCCGCCATGGCCGCAAGCACCGTGACCGGCCCGTAGAACAGCAGGCTGAAGAAGCTGTACAGGAACGCGCCGGGGATCATCTCCAGCACCCCGGCGGGCGGGTCGCCCAGCGAGCCGCCGCCCACGCCCAGGGTGCCGTATGTGATGTTGAGCGCGATGCTGAGCAGCAGCCAGGTGAAGTAATGCGATACCGTGCCCGCGACCAAGCCGGTGCACAAGGCACGCAGCACGGAGGTCCGGCGCGCACCGACGATCCACCGCCAGGCGCCACCGCCCACCAGGAACGCGGAAACCGGGGCTGCCAGCATGAACATCCAGTAACCCGCACCGGTGGACGTCAACGTGAGGTGCAGCCCCACGAGCAGGCCCACCAGTGCGTTCAGCGCACCGAAGCGCGCCCAGGCGCGGGAGGTACACGGCGTGCGGTGCGGCATCAGGGGATGTTCCGGGCCATGGCCGAAACTACATCGGGGCCGGTCGCCACCAACTGTGGCCGTCCTACCTTTCAACGATCCAACGACCTACCATGGACAGGCACGTCACCGGCATCGGCGGGCTCTTCTTCCGCGCCAACGACCACAAGGCAATGGCCAAGTGGTACTACGAACACTTCGGCATCAATAACGATGAGGCGGGCTTCATCTGGCAGCAGGATGCCGGCCCCACGGTGTTCTCGCCCTTCAAGCGCGACAGCGACTACTTCGATGCCAAGCAACCCTTCATGCTGAACCTGCGCGTGCAGGACATGGATGGCCTGCTGAAGAAATTGGAGAACGCTGGTGTACGCATCGACCCCAAGCGGCAGGACGAGGAGTACGGCCGCTTCGCGTGGGTGTATGATCCGGAAGGGAACAAGGTGGAGCTATGGGAGCCGAAGTGACCTCTCAGTCAAATCTCATGCGCCTGCGCATTGACTATTTCGATCAGAATTCACGCTTCGAACGTCTCTTGCCGAGAACCGGTGTTGTCGAGCGCATCGTTCCGGCCAAAGACAGCAAGTTAACCTGGTATCTCATACGACTTGAAGCGCCGCTGCAATACGAAGGCTCAGTGATCGATCGGTCCATCATAGCATCAAAATGGCAGGGCATCCAGTCGGCATGGAAGAACCCACCTCTGTTTTCATACTTGTGATCTCTTCAGGAAGTGAAGTCGGGGACACCTTCAGCACTTCCGAATTCGCACATGTGGCCTGGGGGATGGCCGAGGTGATCGGTACATAGTCAGCCACTGGAAAACCATGCGCCCCTCCGCTTCTCCATCAACCTCACCCTCGACGGCTGTTACGATCACATCGTGGGGATCCCCGATGAAGAGCTGCACCGCAACGCGGAGCGGCACATCACCGGCTGCGATGCCATGATCCCGGGCCGCGTGACCTACAAGATGATGGAAGAGGCTTGGTGCATGCCGCCGAACAGCCACTGGCCCGACCGGTGGACCGGCAGGAGTTCGGCTCGGGCGCGGTGGCACTGCGGTATGCGGTGAAGCGCGACCACTGGGCCGGCCAGCGCTCCAGCCTCACGTCCGCAGGATCTTTTCCAACTTCCGGCCCTTCGCCAGCTCGTCCACCAGCTTGTCCATGTAACGGATCTTCTGCATCAGCGGATCCGTGATCTCCTCCACCCGGTGGCCGCAGATCACACCGGTGATCTTGTCCACGTTCGGGTTCAGCCGCGGGGCTTGGGCGAAGAAGACCGCAAGGTCGGTCTTGTCGGCGATCACCTTGGCGAGTCCTTTCGCATCGTAGCCCGTGAGCCATTGGATGATGGTATGCAGCTCTTCCTTCGTGCGGCCCTTCTTCTCCACCTTGGTCACGTAGTGCGGGTACACGCTGGCGAAAGCCATGCGGAAGACGCGGGTGTTGTCCATGCGAGGTGATGTATGCGGCAAAGTTGGTGCATCATGGTCGAAAGGTCGGCGGCCACCTGACGTGGACCATGCACGATCGGATCGGCACCCCTGCGGCCGATGCCCGGAGAGCCGCAAGTCCAAGAGATGGTCCGGTCCACAGGTCGTCCGCGATGCCACCTGGCCGGACGTACCTTCGAGGCATGAGAACCCAACTCCTCCTGCCGGCCCTTGCCCTGGGCATTTCCGCAGCCCTGGCACAGCCCGCGATCCAATGGGAGAACACCTACGGCGGCCCGGACGATGAGGCTGCGCATGCCGCCCTGCGCACCACCGACGGCGGCTACCTGCTGGTGGGCCACACCACTTCCGAAGGCGGCCAGGTGACGGGCCAGCACGGCAACGAGGACCTGTGGGCGGTGAAGACAGACGCCAACGGCGCGCTCCTGTGGCAACGTGCCCTGGGCAGCGAGGCGAGCGAGGGCGGCCTTGCCGTGACGCTCACTTCCGACGGCGGCTACCTGATCGCGGGCACCGCCGATGACCCGGGCGGCGACGTGGGCAACGTGATCGGCGATGGCGACGTTTGGCTGGTGAAGCTGGACGCCAGCGGCACCATCGTGTGGGAGAACACCTACGGCGGCACCAGCTATGATGAACCGCGCGCCATGGTGGAAACGGCCGGCGGCTACGTGGTGGCGGCCTATACCGAGAGCGACAACGGCCAAGTGACCGGCTACAGCGGCAGCGGCGATCTGTGGATGTTCGGCGTGTCGGGCACCGGCACCCTGCTCTGGCAGCTGGCCTTGGGCGGCACGGACACCGACGAGCCCTTCGGCATGGCTGCGACAATGGATGGCGGGGTGATCGTGGCCGGTGCGAGCAAATCCAACAACGGCACGCTCACGCAGAACTTCGGCGGCGAGGATGCCTGGCTGGTGAAGCTCAGCGCAGCGGGCGCCCTGCAATGGCAGCAGGTGTACGGCCACACCGGCGACGAGCGCGCGATGGACGTGGTGCAGCGCGCCGATGGCGGCTTCGCCTTCGCGGCAGCGACCAATTCGCAGGGCGGGCCGGTGTCGCAGCATTTTGGCAACTACGACTACTGGCTGGTGCGCGTGAACCCCAACGGAACGCTGCAGGGCCAATCGTCCTTCGGCGGTAGTGGCGACGACATCCCGCGCGCCTTGGTGCACACCAGCGATGGCGGCTATGCGCTGGCCGGCTACACCGCCTCCGACAACCAGCATGTGACCGCACCGTTGGGCGGCTTCGATCAGTGGGTGGTGAAGACCGATGCCGGCGGCGTGATGCAATGGCAGCGCACCCTCGGCGGATCCGACGACGATGAGGCCTTCGCGCTGGAACAGACGCCCGATGGCGGCTACATCGTGGCGGGCCTCACCAACAGCGACGACCAGCACGTGCAGCTGGGCCGTGGCGGCATCGACTTCTGGGCGGTGAAGCTGGGCCCGGACGTGGTTTCGGTTGCGGAGCTGGACGGTGGCCCGATGGCCATGGCCGTACACCCGCAGCCCGCGCGCGACCATGCCCGGCTGCACTTCACGCTGGATACGCCCGCGCCCGTGCGCTACCTGCTGATCGATGCCGCGGGCCGCACCGTGCTGGACCGCTCCGCCGGCACCCTGCCCGCCGGCACGCACCAGCTCCCGCTCGATCTCTCCGCGCTGGAAAGCGGCCGCTACCAGCTATGGCTGCATGCCGGTGATCACCGCGCGGGCCAGGCGGTGGTGGTGGTGCGGTGAGGGGTGGGGCCGATGCCCCGACCACACACCGGAGCAGAAGGACGTGGGCAAGATCCCGTTGCGCGGTCCGGCGGTGCCGGCGGCCGGGAAAACCGAGGCATCGGTATCTTCGCAGGCTTAGGGGCCATGGCGGTCGTCAACAGATCGTACAGGTCCTTTGAAGTGCTGCTGGTCGAGACCTTCCCCGATCGGCCGACGGCAAGAAAACGTGAAAAATTCCTCAAGTCCGGCGTCGGGAAGGAATACCTTAAAGAACTTCGCGGGCGAAGAAGAAGTACGGCCC
>JAVFAQ010000043.1:0-13344 GCA_034002325.1 Flavobacteriales bacterium
CCATCGGTCGGCGAAGCCTTGGCATGGTCACACCCATCGGGTAGCTTCGCAGACCCCGAAAGAGGTGGTCACATTTTGTGACCATCTTCTGAAACCCTTGGCAGACGGATGAAAGACACCGTACCGGCCCGGAGCATCGAACGCTTGATCTTCGAGTTCCGGGGCATCAAGGTGATGGTGGACAGCGACTTGGCGGCGCTCTACGAAGTGGAGACCAAGAGGCTGAAGGAACAGGTGAAACGCAACGCTAGCCGCTTCCCGGAAGACTTCATGTTCGAGCTGACCATGGAGGAGAAGGAGCAACTGGTCGCAAATTGCGACCGGTTGTCCAACCTGAAGCATTCATCGGTCCCGCCCATGGTGTTCACCGAGCAGGGCGTGGCGATGCTCTCCAGCGTGCTCCGTTCGGAGAAGGCCGTTCAGATGAACATCGCCATCATGCGGGCGTTCGCGCACTACCGGGCGTTGCTGTTGGAGAACGACGAGTTGAGGAAGGAGATCAAGGCGCTGGACGGCAAGTTGAACCAAGCGTTCAAATACCTGCTGGACAAGATCGACGCTTTGGCACCGCGCTACACGAACCGCAAGCCCCTTGGGTTCAGGATCGGAAAGAAGGACGAGGAATAGGAGTTCCGCTCCTCTATCTCCTCCGGGTCTTCCGTAGCCACCCCTGCGCCCCCTACCGCATCGCATGCTGGTGCGCCATCCCGAGCGCCTTTCGGAACGTGGCCTTCCCCAGCTTCTCCAAGCGCGCGATCGTGGCGCCCTTCTCGCCCCACTTGCCGGGGTACGGCTCGAAGGCGGCCGGGTCCAGGTCGATCGCTTGAGTTTGCCGGTCATTGTCGAGCATCAGCACGGCGAAGCCCTCTTCGATCCACAGCGTCATGAACGTGCGTCCGGGTTTGCCGCCGGGCTTCTTGGCGGGGATGCGGTAGGCGGCCTTCCCGAAGTGGTCGTACTCCTCGCCGTGAAGGTCGTTCAAGGCGATGCCGCGCGCGGTGGCGATGTCCATCGGGACGAAGATCGCGCAGGGAAGGCCGGCCCCGGCGATCGCACGCCCGGTCTACATTTGCCGCCGCCCATGTGCCCGCCGTTCGACCCTTCCGCCCCCGTGCTCGTCACCGGTGGCGCCGGCTTCATCGGCAGCCATCTGTGCGATGCCCTGGTGCAGGCGGGCCACCGGGTGCATGGCCTGGACGACCTGAGCACCGGGTCCGAGGGCAACATCGCGCACCTCAAGGACGAAGGCCGGTTCCGCTTCGTGCAAGGGGACATCCGCTCGATGGACGATGTGCGGGCGGCCATGGCCGGGGTGGGCACCGTGCTGCACCTGGCCGCGCTGGGTTCCGTGCCGCGCTCCATCGCCGACCCCGCCGCCACGCACGCGGTGAACCTCACCGGCTTCCTCCATGTGCTGGAGGCCGCGCGCCAGGCCGGCGTGCGCCGCTTCGTCTACGCATCGAGTTCCAGCGTGTACGGCGACAGCGCCGAGCTGCCCAAGCGCGAGGACCGCACCGGGCGGCCGCTCTCGCCCTACGCCGTGACCAAGGCCGCCAACGAGGCGTACGCCGGCGTGTACCACCGCCTGCACGGCATGCACATCATCGGCCTGCGCTTCTTCAACGTCTTCGGCGAACGCCAGGACCCCGAGGGGCCGTACGCCGCCGCCATCCCCCGCTTCATCCGCAGTCTGTTGCGCCACGAACCGCCCACCATCCACGGCGACGGCCTGCAATCGCGTGATTTCACCTACGTGGGCAACGCCGTGCAGGCCGTGCTGGCCGCCATGCGCAACGACGATCCCGCCTGCGCCGGCCAGGTGTTCAACGTGGCCTGCGGCGAGCGCACCACCGAGCGCCACCTGGTGGAGCTGCTGCGCACCGAGCTGGCCCGCATCGACCCGGCCGTGGCCCAGGTGGGCGTGGTGCATGTCGAAGGCCGGCAGGGCGATGTGCGCGATTCCCTGGCCGATGTGGCCAAGGCCCGCGACATGCTCGGCTTCACCGCCACCACCGGCCTGCACGATGGGCTGCAACGCGCCGTGCCTTGGTACGCCCGGCATTGGACCTGATCGAAGCCCGGCCCCATGGCGTCGCCCCGTTCTGATGGTCCCGGCCCCGTCCTGCACGTGGCCGTGGTGGGCGGCGGCCTCAGCGGCACGCTCATGGCCATGCGCCTGCTCATGCGGGCGGGCAGGGACGTGCGCATCACGCTGGTGGAGCGCATGCCCCAACGGCTCAATCGTGGCGTGGCGTACTCCGCCAAGCTGCCCCGGCAACTGCTCAACGTGCCCGCCGGCCACATGTCGCTCTTCCCCGAACGGCCGGACGACCTGCTGCAATGGGCCCATGCCGGCGCCATGCCCGGGCTGGCACCGGAGGCCTTCATGCCGCGCGACCGCTACGGCGACCACGTGGCGCAGCGGTGGGCCGAACAGTTGAAGGAGCATCCCGGCCAGGTGGACGTGGTGCATGCGGCGGCGATCGCCCTGGAACGCCTGCCGGGCGACGGGCACCGCATCACGTTGGACGACGGCCGCACCGTGCATGCCCACGCCACCGTGCTGGCCATGGGCAACGCGCCGCCCGGCGATGTGCCCGGCCTGGACCCGACGGCACGCGCGCATCCCGGTCACGTACCATGGCCGTGGAAGGAGGGGGCCTTGGAGGCGATCGGCCGTGACGATGCCGTCTTCTTCGCCGGCGCCGGCCTCACCATGGCCGACCTGCTGCTGTCCCTTGACGCCAGTGGCCACATCGGGCCCGTGACCGTGGTGTCGCGCGGGGGGCGGCTGCCGCTGCCGCACGCCCAGCGCGTGCCCTGCACCCCGCACCAGCCCCTGCCGCAGCCGCCCTTCACCGTGGCCGCGCTCATGGCCTGGCTGCGCCGGGAGGCCGCAATGGCCGCGCGCCGGGGCCTGCCCTGGCAGGCGGTGATGGACCATGTGAAACAGTACGTGCCGCAGTGGTGGCAGGGCATGGACCTGGCGGAGCGCGCCCGCTTCATGCGGCATGCCCGGCCGTTGTGGGAGGTGCATCGCCACCGCATGCCCCTGCCCGTGCGCGAGCGCCTGCTGGCCTTGGTGCGCAGCGGCCGCGTGCGCCTCATGGCCGGGCGCATCATCGGCGTGCGCGCCGCCGGCCGCGACCTGCACGTGGAGGTGCGCGCACGCGGCACGGGCGCATGCACCACCGTGGCCGTGCGGCACCTGCTCAATTGCACCGGCCCGCAGGCCGACACCCGCCGGCTGGACCAGCCCCTGGTCACGCGCCTGATGGAGCAGGGCCTGGCCGTGTGGGACCCCCTGCACCTGGGGCTGGCCACCACCGCCGAAGGGGCCCTGGTCCACGCGGACGGCCGCGCCGCCGACGACCTCTTCGCCATGGGGCCGTTGTGCAAGGCCACGCTGTGGGAGAGCACCGCCGTGCCCGAGATCCGCGAGCAGGCGCGCGACCTGGCCGAGCGCATCGTGGCGGGGTGGCAGCGACGGTGAGCGCGCCGGCACTCCGTCAGTCCATGGCCTTGGCCGGGGCGGGGTCCGGGCCGGCAAAGCGGAAGCCGATGCCCACGGTGAGGGTGGCCGGCCGCGTGACGGTGCTGGTCACCAACTGCGGCGGCCGATGCACCAGGGCCACGTGTTGGTCCGCGTTCACCAACGGGGTGAAGTGGTAGCGCAGCATCAGGTCCAGGCTCCAGCGGTGGCGCTCGTCCAGGGGCACCTGCAGCCCCAGCAACGCGCCGAACTGGTCGCGGTCGTAAAGCCGGTCGCTCAGGGTGGTGAGCGGGTAGCGCGGGAAGGACCGGTCGTCCGAGCGCTGCTCGATCCGGTTGGTGACCTTGGTGGCCCTCCCGATGAAGCCGCCGATATGCCACACGGTGCCGCTCATCTGGCGCAGCCCCACGGCCAGGTCCAGGTCGAACTGGCTGCGCACCGTGGTGAAATGCACGCGGTAGGCCATGCGGGTGCGGAAGGCATGCTGGCCCATGCGCAAGGCCGGCACGAAGGCCACGCGGCCGCCCGGCCTGCCGATGGACGCCTGCACGCCCACGTGGCCGGTGCGGCCGGGGCTGCTTCGCAGGTCGGTGCCGGGCGAGAACAGCAGGTTGGTGCCGTAGGCCGCGTGCATGCGGGCCGAGACCATTTGCGCGCGGGCCGGGGAAGCAAGGGCGGCCGCCGCGAGCAGCAGAACGGGCCAACGGGCGATGGGGCTGTGCATCGGGCCAAAGATATCGGCCGTGCACAGGGGGCGGTGTCCCGCTACTGCTGCGCGAACACCTTCCGCAGCAGGTCGGTGGTGCGCGCCATGGGGTCCTGGCGGATCTTCTTCTCCTCCTGCGCGATCAGCACGAACAGCCCATCGATGGCCTGCTGCGTCACGTAGGCGTTGAGGTCGGGGTCCACCGCCTTGCCGCCGGTGAGCAGGGTGGCGGTGTTGTACGCGCCGGCCACCGTGCCCCAGTGGCTGGTGAGGGCCACCTTGCCCGTGGCGTTCTCCACCACCGGGCGGAACTTGGTGGTGAGCGTGGCCGTGGTCTTCTCGCGCAGGTAGTCGGTGGCCGCGTTCTCGCCACCGCGCAGCAGGTTGAAGCCGTCCTGGATGGTCATGCCCATGATCGCGTCCACGAACACCGGCACGGCCTCCTTGGCGGCCTCCTCGGCGGCGCGGTTCAGCGTGCGCTCGAAGTCTTCCACCGGCTTCTTGATCCCCAGGTCCAGCAGCGTGTTCTTCACGGCGATGGCTTCCGGCGGAAAGGCCACGCGGATCAGCTGGTCCTGCCAGAACCCATCGGTCACGCCCGCCTTCGCCACGCTGCGTTCGGTGCCTTTTTGCAGGGCCTCCTTCAGCCCGGCGATCACTTCATCGTTGCTCAGGCCGGCGCCGGTGGGCACGCTGTCCAGAATGGTCTGCATGTCCTGCGGGGTGCAGGCGAAAAGGGCGGTGCATGCGAGCACGGCCATGGTCTTCCTCATCATGGTGCGTTGTGTTCTTCCAGGGATCGGCGCCACGCCTCGGGCACCGGTACGGGACGTTCCTTGGTGTAGTCGTAGCATACCAGTACGCTGCGGCCCTCGGCGCAAATGCCGGGCCGATCGCCGGTGGTGCGGCGCACCGCGTAGCGCAGGTCGAAGCTCGTGCGGCCGATGCGGTCGCACCAGGCGGTGGCCTCGATCGTGTCGGTGAGCAGCACGGGCATGCGGTGGTCCACCTCGTTGCGCGCCAGGATCAGGCCCATGCGCTGCCAGTCGTGCCCCTTCGGGATGAAGGCTTCCAGCAAGGCCATGCGCGCCAGCTCGAACCAGTGCAGGTACACGGCGTTGTGTACGTGCCGCGCCATGTCCACGTCGCCGAAGCGGATCTGCAGCGGAATGGGTCCCATGGGTCTGCCGTCCTGCCAATTGACCGTCAACGACCGCCGCACGCCCTTCACGTGATCGGGTTCAGGATCACGCTGAACACGGTGATGGAGTTGGGGTCGCGGTCGTAGAAGAGCTTGTCCAGTGCCTCCAGCACGTTCTTGGCGCGGAAGTAGGAGGTCTGCAACGAGCCCTCGCCGCGCGCGCTCCACTGGACGGTGTAGCTGCTCGTGCGTTCCTTGTAGGTGCGCACGTATCCGAGCATGTCGCGCAGGGCCTCCAGCTTGTCCACGCCCTGGGTGCTGTGGAAGAGGAAGCTCTGGTTGTGGCGCGGGTTGAGGGTGATCAGGTGCAGTTTGGCGGGCTCGCCGGCCTTCTCCACGTAGTTGAACATGAGGCTGTCCGGCCCCACGCCGATGTGGGCGGCGATCTCCTGTTGGAGCGTGGCGATCTCCAGGTTGCGGTCGCGGGTCATGGTGCGTCCGGGCAATTTTTGCGGAAGGCCGGCCCGGTCGGCGAAGGTACTTCCTGTGCCCCGCCCGGCACGTATTCCGGCACCAGGGCGTGCATCGCCTCCACGCAGGCACGGTCGTCGCCCCGGGCGGCGGCGGCCAGCAGTGTGTCCACGGCCTGGCGCACCTGGTCGGCGTCCGCCGCGCGCACCCGGCCGATCAGGATCCGCGGGTGGTGCGTGGGCAGGGTGTTCTCTGCGGATGCCAGTAGTTCCTCGTAGCGCTTCTCGCCGGGGCGCAGGCCGGTGTACACGATCTCGATGTCACGGCCGGGTTCCTTGCCACTGAGGCGGACCATGCGTTCGGCCAGGTCGGCGATGCGCACGGCCTGCCCCATGTCGAACACGTAGATCTCGCCGCCGTGGCCCATGGTGGCGGCCTCGAGCACCAGGCGGCAGGCCTCGCGGATGGTCATGAAGTAGCGCGTCACCTCGGGGTCGGTCACCGTCACCGGCCCGCCTGCGGCGATCTGCCGGCGGAAGAGCGGGATCACCGAGCCGTTGCTGCCCAGCACGTTGCCGAAGCGGGTGGTGATGAAGGCGGTGCCCCGGCCCGCCAGGGTGCCCACGACCATTTCGGCCGTGCGCTTGGTGGCGCCCATCACGCTGGTGGGGTTCACGGCCTTGTCGGTGCTGATGAGGATGAACTCCTCCACGCCGTGCGCCACGGCCAGCTCGGCCACGGTGCGCGTGCCGCCGATGTTGGTGCGCACGGCCTCGCCGGGGCGGGCCTCCATCAGGGGCACATGCTTGTACGCCGCGGCGTGGAACACCACTTGCGGGCGGGCCCGGGCGAAGAGGCGGTCCATGCCGGGGCGGTCGCGCACGTCGCCCACGATGGCCGCGAAGCCGTGATGGCCCGCGCCGCGCAATTCCATCTCCAGGTCGTACAGCGCGCTCTCGGCCATGTCCACCAGGGTCAGTTCGGCGTCCATGGCGATCAGCTGCCGCACCAGCTCGGACCCGATGCTCCCGGCGGCACCCGTCACCAGCACGCGGCGGCCGGCGAAGCGCTCGCGCACCAGGGCGTCGTCGAGCTGGATCGGTGCGCGCCCCAGCAGGTCCTCGATGCGCACCTCGCGGATCTGGCCGCTGCTCAGCTCGCCGTTGATCCAATCATGCACGGGCGGCACGGTGCGCACCTGTGTACGCGCGTGCATGGCCATGTCCACCACTTGGCGCCGGTGCTCGGGATCGGGCCGCTGCACCGTGATGATCAGTTGGTCCACGTGCTCGCGCTCCAGCACCTTGGGCAGCTCCGAGGTATGCACGATGCGCACGCCCTCCAGCCGTTTGCCGGCCTTGCCGCGGTCGTCGTCGGCGAAGGCCGTCACCCGGTAGTTCACCGATCCCTCGCGCTCCAGGGTGCGCAGGGTGATCAGCCCGGCCTCGCCGGCGCCGTAGAGCACCACGCGCAGCTCGCCCTTGCCCTTGCCCTGCCGCCGCAGGTGCAGCAGCTTGAAGGCGATCCGCGCGGTGATCAGCAGCATGGCGGAACCCATGAACTCGATGATGGTGACCGAGGTGGGCAGCACGAACTTGCCGTCGACCAGCGCGTACCGCAGCCCGTTGAGCAGCAGCAGGGTGAGGGTGCCGCCCAGCACGGCGAGGAACACGCGGCGGGCATCGTTGGTGCCGGTGTGGCGCACCATGCTGCGCTGGATGCCGAAGGCCAGGTACCAGGCCAGGCGCACGCCGATGTACACCGGCAACATGGGCCACAACAGGCGGTACTCGAGGGGGGGCACGTTGAAATTGAAGCGCAACTGGTACGCGGCGGCCAGGGCCACCATGCACAACACCAGGTCGAGCACCACGATGCCCCAGCGGGGGAATAGCCACGGCCGCTTCATCAACGGCGCGAAAGATAGCGGGGCGCGGGGCCGGGCGGGCGGGCCAGTACCTTGCGCGGCGTTCCGATCTTCGCCGTGCCCCGCATGCCTGCCCCTCCATTCATCCGTGACCCCCTGCGGGTCGTCCAAGGCGCGGGGGCGCCCGTGCATGTGATGGCCGCCGATGGCCGCAGCCCCGATCGCATGGTGCGCAACTTCGGCACCGAGTGGACCAAGTTCCATTCCCTGCCCGAGAAGGACCTGCGCCGGGCGGGCGCCGAGCTGTTCGACCTGCTGCCCGCCCATGCCGCGCCCGCGGGGGCCATGCTGGACCTGGGCTGCGGCAACGGCCGCTGGACGCACTACCTGGCCCGTCGTTTCGCCCATGTGGACGCCCTGGACCCCAGCGTCGCCATCACAAGGCCGCCGAGGTGCATGCCGACCTGGCCCATGTGCGCTGGGCACAGGGCAGGGGAGAGGACCTGCCGTACGCCGGGGCCGCGTTCGATGTGGTGCTTTGCATCGGTGTGCTGCACCACGTGCCCGACCCCCTGCGCGTGCTGCGCGAGATCGTGCGCGTGCTGCGGCCCGGCGGCCTGCTCTATTTCTACATGTACTACGCCATGGAGCAACGCAGCGCGGCGTACCGGGCGCTGCACGCGGCCAGCTCGTGGCTGCGCCGCCTGGTGCATCCGCTGCCCGCCGCGCTGCGCCTGCCCGTGTGCGACCTGCTCGCCGTCATCATCTACCTGCCCCTGGTGCTCACCACCCGCCTGCTCAAGCGCATGGGCGTGCCCTTCTGGCGCCGCATGCCCCTGGCCTACTACCACGACAAGAGCTTCCGGGTGATGCGCAACGACGCCCTGGACCGCTTCGGCACCCCGTTCGAGGCCCGCAGCACGCAGGACGAGATCGTGCGACTGCTGGCCGACGCGGGCTTCACCGACGTCCGGTTCTCCGATGGCCCCCCGTACTGGCACGGCACGGCCAAGCGCCCGATGGAGTGAGCGAACATGGCCCGACTGCACATCTTCGCCCCCCACCGCCCCGGCCGGTCCCCCAGCCAACGCTACCGGTTGGAGCAATACTTGTCCGCCGTGGAGGCCCGGGGGCAGGCCGTGGTGTACGCGGCGCTGTGGGACGAGGCCGACGACCGGTCGCTGTACCGCCATGGGCACCTGCTGGGCAAGGCGTGGATCCTGGCCAAGGGCCTGGTACGGCGTTGGCGGCAAGTGCGCCGGGTGGGGCCGGAGGACACCGTGCTGGTGCATCGCGAGGCCTTCATGGTGCGCGGCCATTTCTTCGAGAAGGCCCTGCGCCGCCGTGCGAAGTGGTTCGTGTTCGACATGGACGATGCCATCTGGCGCATGGACGTGAGCGAGGCCAACCGCAACCTGCGCTGGTTGAAGGACCCCGCCAAGACCGACCGCATCATCGCCCTGGCCGACCGGGTGATCGCCGGCAACGCCTACCTCGCCGACCATGCCCGGGCCATCAACCCGGCCACGGTGGTGGTGCCCACGGTGATCGACACGCGACGCTACCGGGCCGTTCCTTCCAACGGCACCGACCGCGTGACGATCGGTTGGACCGGCAGCCGCACCAGCACCGTGCACCTGGTGGCCGCGTTGCCCATGCTGCGCAAGGTGCAGGAGCGCCACGGCGCCCGGGTGGCCTTCCGTGTGATCAGCGACATCGCTCCGCCGCTGCCCGGCCTGGACGTGGAACACGTGCCTTGGAACGCCGACACCGAGACCCGCGACCTGGAACCCATCGACATCGGCATCATGCCCATGCCCGACGACGAGTGGAGCCGCGGCAAATGCGGGTTCAAGGGCCTGCAGTACATGGCCATGGGCAAGCCCGTGGTGCTGTCCCACGTGGGGGTGAACGCCGCCATCGTACATCCCGGCGTGAACGGTTTCCTGGCCCGCACGGAGGCCGATTGGGCCGAGGCCCTGGGCCGCTTGGTCGAGGATGCCGACCTTCGCCGCCGAATGGGGGCCGAGGCCCGCCGCACCGTCGAGCAGCAATGGTCGCTGCACGCATGGACGGACACCTTCCTGCGGCAGCTCACCCCGCACAACCATACCGACCAACATGACCGACCTGAAGAAGACCCCCCTGGCCCACGTGCATGAGGCCCTCGGCGCCAAGATGGTGCCCTTCGCCGGCTACCACATGCCCGTGCAATACGCCGGCGTCAACGATGAGCACCGCACCGTGCGCAACGCCGTGGGCGTGTTCGACGTGAGCCACATGGGCGAGTTCCTCGTCCGCGGCCCGCAGGCCCTCGAGCTCGTGCAGCACGTCACCTCCAACGACGCGTCCAAGCTCGATATCGGCCGCGTGCAGTACAGCTGCCTCACCACCGAGGAAGGCGGCATCGTGGACGACCTCCTGGTGTACCGCATGCAGCACGCGGACGACCACCACTACCTGCTGGTGGTGAACGCCTCGAACATGGCCAAGGACCTGGCCTGGATCGAACGCCACAACACCTTCGATGCCGGGGTCGAGGACATCAGCGACCACATGGGCCTGCTCGCCGTGCAAGGGCCCAAGGCGCTGGACACCCTCCGGGGCCTGTTCGCCGCCGACATCGGCGCCATGCCCTACTACACGGCCATGTATGCCGAAATGAAGGGCGTGGGAACCGTGTTGATCAGCACCACCGGGTACACCGGCGCGGGCGGCTACGAGATCTATGTGCCCAACCCCCACCTGGTGGACGCCTGGAACGCCGTGATGAAGGCCGGTGCACCGCATGGCATCAAGCCCTGCGGCCTGGCCGCGCGTGACACCCTGCGCCTGGAGATGGGATTCTGCCTCTACGGCAACGATATCGACGAGACCACTTCGCCCCTGGAGGCCGGCCTGGGCTGGATCACCAAGCTCGCCGCCAAGCCCTTCGTGGGCGCCGAGCGCCTCAAGCAGCAGAAGGAGCAGGGCGTGCAGCGCAAATTGGTGGGCTTCGAACTGCTGGAGCGCGGCATCCCCCGCCACGACCACCCGGTGCTCGATGCACAAGGCAAGGTGGTGGGCAAGGTCACTTCCGGGACCATGGGCCCCACGGTGCAGAAGCCCATCGGCCTGGCCTACGTGCCGACGGGCATGTCGGCCCCGGGCAGCGACCTGTGGGTGGACATCCGCGGCAAGGCCCTGAAAGGCCGCGTGGTCAAGACGCCCTTCATCCAGCAGCCATGAGCATCACCGGTCCCCAGGAGGCGGACTATCCCTACCGGGTGGAGGTCTGCTTCGTGCCCACCCAGTACCCCCTGTACGCGCAGGACATGGGCATCGTGGTGGTGATCGACGTGCTGCGCGCCACCAGCGCCATGGTGGCCGCCTTCGAGAGCGGCGTGGACCGCATCATGCCGGTGGCCACCGTGGAGGAGGCCGGCAAGTACATCGGCCGCCCCGGGTACATCGCCGCGGCCGAGCGCAACGGTGAGGTGGTGCCGGGCTTCGCATACGGCAACTCGCCGCTGGCCTACGTGGGGCAGGACCTGCGCGGGCAGACCATCGTGATGACCACCACCAACGGCACCAAGGCCATCGCCCTGGCGCGCGACGCCCGGCAACTGGTGGTGGGCTCCTTCCTGAACCTCACCGCATTGAGCGAGTGGCTGGTGGGGCAGAACGAGAACGTGCTGCTGCTCTGTTCCGGCTGGAAGGACAAGTTCAACCTGGAGGACAGCGTCTTCGCCGGCGCCGTGATGGACCGCCTGCTGGCCAGCGGCAAGTTCGGCCTGGAGGAGGACAGCAGCATCGCCGCCCAGTACATGTACCACGCCGCACGCGACAACTACATGAGCATACTCAAGGCCGCCCCGCGCCGCCGCCGCATCGAGCAGCTGAAGCTCAACTCGGACGTGAAGTACTGCCTCACGCCGGACCAAAGCCGGGTGATCCCCGTGCTGCGCGACGGCGTGCTGGTGGCCATGGACGCAATGGCACCCGCCCCATGATGCTGCCCCGAGCCGCCCTGGCCCTGGTCCTGCCGGCCGCCTTCTCGTTGATGGCCGCGCCCGCTGCCGCCCCCGTGGCCGATGCCCTCTGGGGGTTCCACGCACACAAGCGCATCAACCGCATGGCGTGCTACACCCTGCCGCCGGAGATGTTCCCCTTCTTCAAGCGCCACATCGACTTCATCAGCGACGAGGCCGTGGGGCCCGACCGCCGACGCTATGCCGTGGAAGGCGAGGCCCAGCGCCACTACATCGACATCGACCACTTCGCCACCGACGGCCAGGACCCCTTCGCGGCCATGCCCCGCCGATGGAACGACGCGGTGGCCAAGTACACCGAGGACACCCTGCAGGCGTACGGCATCGTGCCCTGGCACATCCAGACCATGTTCGAGCGGCTGGTGCGCGCCTTCCAACGGGGCCATGTGGACCAGATCCTGCGCCTGGCCACCGACCTGGGCCATTATGTGGGCGACGCGCACGTGCCCCTGCACACCACCGAGAACTACAACGGCCAGCTCACCGACCAGCACGGCATCCATGCCTTCTGGGAGAGCCGCATCCCGGAGCTCTCCGCCGATGGCTACGACCACCTGGTGGGCCGCGCCACCTACATCGACTCACCGCTCGATGCCGCGTGGCAGGCCGTACACGACAGCCACATGCTGTTGGACAGCGTGCTGTTGATCGAGAAGCGCCTGGGCCGTGAATTCCCGGCGGACCGCAAGTACGTCTTCGAGCAGCGCGGCAACCAGCGCACGCCCTTCCGCACCTACTCGCGCGAGTACGCCAAGGCCTACGAGGATGCGATGATGGGCATGGTGGAGGCCCGGATGAACGCCACCATCATCACCTTGGGCAGTTTCTGGTACACCGCCTGGGTGGTGGCCGGGCAGCCCGACCTGGACCGGTTCGAGCAGAAGGCCGTGAGCGACAGCCTCAAGCAGGTGATCAAGGCCGAGGAGGAGCTACGCCGCCTCAATGAGCGCGGCTATGGCCGGGAGCATGAGTGAGCCGGCCGCCCCGATGGCGCGGCCGCTCAGGAGGCCAGGGCGTACGCCACGAAGGCGAACACGATGATCGCGGCGTAGACCACCGCAGCCAGGGTAGTGGGGTGCATGCGACGGATGAAGGAGAACATGGTAAGCGGGTTTTGGCATAGGATAGACGCGGACATGGGGCAATGGTTGCCTCGCCCCGGCCGTATTAACGATAATTTAAGGGACCCGAGGGCCTAATTGCCGGCCTTCCCGGCGGTCGCCCGTTTCTTCAGCGGGTCTTCCGGCATGGTGCCGAAGATGTGGTCCCAAAGCGGGGAGCTCACGCCGAACGCGGCCGTGTCGCCCACATAATGGTGCAGGTTGTGGTGCTTCCAAATGGCGCCCAGGAAGTTCTTCGGGGCCCGGTAGATGTGGATGGCGTAGTGCGCCAGCAGATAGGTGGCGTAGCCGGCCATGAAGCCGCCGCCGAAGGCGTACCCGCTGGGGCCCATGATCAGGCGGAACAGGCCCACGAACAGCCCGGCCACCAGCACGCTCATCAGGGGCGGCAGCGCCAGGCGCTTCTTGTCGCGCGGGTGGTCGTGGTGCACCCCGTGGAAGATGTACTGCACGCGGGCCTTGCGGGGGCTGTCCGTGGACATGTGGTAGAAGTACCGGTGTACCAGGTATTCCA
>JAVFAQ010000044.1:0-13335 GCA_034002325.1 Flavobacteriales bacterium
CCTGGCTTACGGTGCCGGGGGTGAACTTCAGCAGCCAGATGCGCATGGGCGCGCTCACCTCGTGGTCCACGCGCATGCCCGTGGGCACGCCGTCCACCGTGCGCAGGTCGTGCGCCACCTGCCCGGCACGCCCGTCGGGGGCGAGCATCAGCAGGATGTCCCCCGGGATGTCTTCGGGGCCGGCGACCTGGGCGGTGGTGGTGAGGGGGAGCGCGAGTGAGAGGAGGAGGGCAAGGGTCGGTTGGAGAGCGGGCTTCATCGATGCGTGCGGGTTTCAGCTGCAATCTACCAAGACGGGCCGGACCGATGCAAACCGGCATGCACCTTGCATCTTTGCGCCGCCCGGCCCCGGCGGCCTGGCGCCCACCAACCCTGTACTGATGGCGAACATCCTGATCATCGACGACGAGAAAGCGATCCGCTACGCCCTGCGGGAGATCCTGGAGCACGAGGGGCACAAGGTGGAGGAGGCCGAGGACGGCGCGGCGGGCGTGGAGAAGGCGCGCAAGGGCCGGTTCCAGTTGGTGATGTGCGACATCAAGATGCCCCGCATGGACGGGCTGGAGGTGCTGGAGAAACTACAGGCCCACGACCCCGACCTGCCGGTGGTGATGATCAGCGGGCACGGCACCATCGACACGGCGGTGGACGCGCTGAAGAAGGGCGCCTTCGACTTCATCCAGAAACCGCCGGACATCAACCGGATCTTGGTGAGCGTGCGCAACGCGCTGGACCGCGGCGACCTGGTGCAGGAGACCAAGGTGCTGCGGCAGAAGGTGGGGCGCGGCAAGGCGGGCGGCGTGCAGATGGTGGGCGAGAGCCCCGCGCTGCAGGCCATCCGCACCATGATCGACAAGGTGGCCCCCAGCGACGCCCGCGTGCTGATCACCGGCGGCAACGGGGCCGGCAAGGAGGGCGTGGCCCGCCTGCTGCACGCGAAGAGCCAGCGCGCCCAGGGCCCGTTCATCGAGGTGAACTGCGCGGCCATCCCCGGCGAACTCATCGAGAGCGAGCTCTTCGGCCATGTGAAGGGCAGCTTCACCAGCGCCATCAAGGACCGCAAGGGCAAGTTCGAGCTGGCCCACGGCGGCACCCTGTTCCTGGACGAGGTGGGCGACATGGCCCTGGCGGCCCAGGCCAAGGTGCTGCGCGCTTTGCAGGAAGGGCGCGTGACCCCGGTGGGCGGCGACAAGGACATCAAGGTGGACGTGCGGGTGATCGCCGCCACCAACAAGGACCTGAAGAAGGAGATCGCCGCGGACCGCTTCCGCGAGGACCTCTTCCACCGCCTGAACGTGATCCCCATCCATGTGCCCGGCCTCAGCGAACGCGTCGAGGACATCCCTCTGCTGGCCGACCACTTCATCCAGATGGTGTGCGGCGAGCAGGGCATCGCGGCGAAAAAGATCACGGACAAGGCCATCAAGGACCTGCAAAAGCTGCCTTGGACCGGCAACGTGCGCGAGCTGCGCAACGTGATCGAGCGGTTGGTGATCCTCAGCGGCAAGGAGATCACCGAGGCCGACGTGAAGGCCTACGCCGTGCCCCGGGACTGAAGGGACCGCTCCCCGGCCCATCGGCGCCGGCGGGCCATCAACCACCACCGGTGGACATTCGTGGCCGGGGGGAAGGCAACGCTTGGGCGTTCGGTCCGTCTTATGGGTGTCGGCCGGTCGATCCTTCCACCTCAAACCCATGCGCCATGGACATCCTCACCTCCCTTCACGACCAATTGTACGGCACCATGGGCACGGCGCTCTACTACGCCATCGGGCTGGTGGTGGTGGTGGCCCTGCTGGCCCAGTGGCGGCTCTATGAAAAGGCCGGGCAGCCCGGCCATGCCGCGCTCGTTCCGGTGTGGAACGTGATCGTGTTCCTGCGCATCGTGGGCCGCCCCGCGAAGGACGCATGGAAGTTCCTGATCCCCTTCTACGGGCAGCTCTACTTCATGCCGCTGGTGTGGATCGAGGTGTGCCAGAGCTTCGGCAAGCGCACCATGGTGGACTACGTGCTGGTGATCGTCTTCAACTTCCTGTACATCCTCAACCTGGGCCTGAGCCACGAGACCCGCTACCTGGGCCCCGTGCATGGCCAGCAGAAGCTCGCGCCCGCCAAGCGCCTCACCGCACGGCCGTCCATGGCGGCGTAGGCGGCCTCGATCGTTCTCGAAGCAGAAGGCCGCCCGCGGGCGGCCTTCGTGTTCCGTACGGACACCGGGCGCGGTGGCACCCGGGCGGCTCACCCCAGCCGTTCGCGCAGCTGCTGCAACGCCGCGTCCACGCCACCGGGGTCCTTGCCACCGGCCGTGGCGAAGTCGGGCTGGCCGCCGCCGCCGCCCTTGATCAGCGGCCCCACCAGCTTGATGAGCTCCACGGCCTTGATGCCCGCCGCGGCGAGGAACGCTTGGCCGAGGGAAACGGCCAGCAGCGGCTTGCCGTCCACCACGCCGCCGGCCACGAAGGCCAGGTCGGGATGCTGCTCGCGCAGGCGGTGGGCCAGGTCCTTCACGCTCTGCGCATCGATGTCCAGGCGCTCCACCAGCACCCGGCCGTGCGGGCCGGCGACGGCCTTGGCGGGCAGCGTATCGGCCATGGCCAGCACCTTCTCGCGGGCGGCCTTCTCCAGCTCCTTGGCCAGGGCGGCATTGCGCTCCTGCAGCTGCTTCACGGCGGCCACCACATCGGTGGGGTTCTTCAGCAGGGCGCTGACCTGTTCGAGCTTCTCCAGCCGTTCGTTCACCCAGGCATCGGCCTCGGCGCCGGTAATGGCCTCGAGGCGGCGGATGCCCGCAGCCAGGGCGCCCTCGCCCACGATGCGGAACGCCCCGATGGCGCTGGTGCGCGGCACGTGCGTACCCCCGCACAGCTCCACGCTGGGGCCGAACTTCACCACGCGCACCCGATCGCCGTACTTCTCGCCGAACAGGGCCATGGCGCCCATGTCGCGGGCCTGGTCCATGGGCACATCGCGCAGGTCCTCGAAGGGCAGGTCCACGGCGATCATGTGCCGCACCTCCTGCTCGATCGCGGCCAGCTCCCCGGGCCCCACCTTGGCGAAGTGGCTGATGTCGAAGCGTAGCCGGTCGGGCGCCACGAGCGAGCCCTTCTGCTCCACGTGCGTGCCCAGGTGCTTGCGCAGGGCATGGTGCAGCAGGTGCGTGGCGGTGTGGTGGCGCTGGGCCCCGCTGCGGCGGTCGGCGTCCACTTGCGCGATGAGCGCGGCCTCGAGCTGCGCGGGCAGCTCGGTGGTGAAGTGCACGATCAGGTTGTTCTCCTTCTTCGTGTCCACCACGGCGATGCGTTCATCGCCGCGGATGAGCCAGCCCTGGTCGCCCACCTGGCCACCGCCCTCGGGGTAGAAGGGGGTGCGGTCCAGCACCAGTTGGAAACGTTCCCCCGCCTTGTCGCTCACCTTGCGATAGCGCAGGATGCGGCTTTCGGTGCTAAGCTCGTCGTACCCCACGAAAACGGTCTCACCTTTGGCCAGCTCCACCCAATCGCCGGTGGTGATCTGCGTGGCGGCACGGCTGCGCTCCTTCTGCTTGCGTAGTTCGGCCTCGAAACCGGCCATGTCCACCTTCCGGCCTTGTTCGCGGGCGATCAGCCCGGTGAGGTCGATGGGGAAGCCGAAGGTGTCGAAGAGCTCGAAGGCGCGGTCGCCGGGCAGCACGTCCCCGCTCTCGGCCAGGGCCTGTTCCAGTCGTTTGGTGCCTTGTTCCAGCGTGCGCAGGAAGGCCTTCTCCTCTTCGAGGACCACGCTTTCGATCAGTTGGTGTTGTTTGCGCAGTTCGGGGAACTGGCCGCCCATCTGATCGCTGAGCACGGCCACCAGCCGGTGGATGAAGGGTTCGTTCAGCCCGAGGAAGCTGTATCCGTAGCGCACGGCGCGGCGCAGGATGCGGCGGATGACATAGCCCGCGCCGGTGTTGCCGGGCAACTGGCCATCGGCGATGGCGAAGCTGATGGCGCGCAAGTGGTCGGCGATCACGCGCATGGCGATGTCGCTCTTGTCCGCCGCGCCGTAGGCCGTTCCGCAGTGCCCGGCGATGGCTTGTATCAGCGGCTGGAACACGTCGGTGTCGTAGTTGCTGCGCTTGCCCTGCAGCACCATGCACAGGCGCTCGAAGCCCATGCCGGTGTCCACGTGCCGCGCGGGCAGTTCCACCAGGCGGCCATCGGCCTTGCGCTCGAACTGCATGAACACGTTGTTCCAGATCTCGATCACCTGCGGATGGTCGTTGTTCACCAGGCCGTGGCCGGGGGTGGCGGCCTTCTCCTCCGGCGTGCGCACGTCCACGTGGATCTCGGTGCAGGGGCCGCAGGGGCCGGTGTCGCCCATCTCCCAGAAGTTGTCCTTGCGACCGAAGGGCAGCACTTTCTCCTCGGGCAGGTACTTGAGCCAGAGCCGGCGGGTCTCCTCATCGGCGGGCAGGCCGTCCTTCGCATCGCCGCCGAAGTACGTCACGTACAGGTGGGCCGGGTCGATCCCGTAGGTGTCCACCAGCAGCTCCCACGCCCATTGGACGGCCTCGGCCTTGAAGTAGTCGCCGAAGCTCCAGTTGCCGAGCATCTCGAACATGGTGTGGTGGTAGGTGTCGATGCCCACCTCCTCCAGGTCGTTGTGCTTGCCCGAGACCCGTAGGCACTTCTGCGTGTCCGCGATGCGCGGATGCTTCACCGGCGCGTTGCCCAGGAACAGGTCCTTGAACTGGTTCATGCCCGCGTTGGTGAACATGAGGGTGGGGTCGTCCTTCACCACCATGGGGGCGCTGGGCACGATGGTATGGCCGCGCTGGGCGAAATGGTCGAGGAACTGCTGGCGGATCTGTTGTGAAGTGGGCATGGGCTGCGGGAAGCGCGGCAAATGTAGCGGACGGGGCATCCCCCGATTTCGGGATTGATGCCGACCGTGCCATGGGAGAGATTTGCCGACGGTCCAACACCGTTTTCCCATGCGCCTCACCACCACGACCCTGCTCACCTTCCTGTGCGCCGGCACCATGTTCCTGGCCGGTTGCAGCAAGGACGACGACCCGCAGCCCGACAGCAACAACAACGGTGGCCTCATCGTAGGTGGCGGCGACGGCGGCGGCGGCGGCGGAGGCGGCGGACAGACCACGGTGCAGCAGCTCTGCGACAAGAACTACAAGCTCACCGTCAGCACCATTTCCCCCGCCTTCCAGGGCACCACGGACTACCTCAGCCTGATGGAGCCGTGCAACACGGACGACATCCTGCGGTTCTCCCAGGACGGCACCTTCACCTGGGACGAGGGCCCCTCGATGTGCGACCCGAACGGACAGCAATCCGTGAGCGGCAATTGGACCCTGACCAACAACAACGCGCTGCTCACGCTCACCGCCGGCGGCCAATCACTGGCCTGGAACGTGGTCACCATCAACGGCACCATCCTGAAGGTGACCTGGCAGGCCCAGGACCAGCAGGGCAACTCGTACACCCTTACCGACACCTGGACGAAGCAGTGACGCCCCACCTGCCGACCAAGTGGCCGGGGGCCGTCCATGGGGGCGGCCCCCGTTCGTTCCGCGGCCGGTGGTGGGCGCAAGGGGCGCGGTGCCGTAATTTCGGCGCTTCGCCATGTCCGAGCTGAAGTACCGCTTCAACCCGGATACGCTCAACTTCGAGCGGATCCGGCTCACCGCCTGGCAGCGCTTCAAACGGATGCTGCTGCTGCTCACCCCCGGCCTGGTGGTGGGGCTGTTGGGCATGGTGCTGGCCTACCAGTTCGTGGACAGCCCCAAGGAGCGCCTGCTGCGCCGGGAGAACCGCCAGATGCTGATGCAGTACGAGCTGATCAACAAGCAGCTGGCCGAGGTGGACCGGGTGGTGGCGGACCTGCGGCGGCGTGACGACAACCTGTACCGGGTGATCTTCGAGGCCGACCCGCTGCCGGAGAGCATGCGCATGGCCGGTGCCGGCGGGGTGAACCGCTACAAGGACCTCGATGGCCTGGCCACCAGCAACGTGGTGATCGGCACGCGGCAACGGCTGGACGAGCTGGCACGCCGCCTGGTGGTGCAATCCCGCTCATTCGACGAGGTGGCCTCCCTGGTGCTGCTCAAGCAGGAGATGCTCGCCAGCATTCCGTCCATCCAACCCATCGCCAACGAGGACCTCACGGCCACGGCCGGCGGCTACGGCATGCGCATCCACCCCATCCACAAGATCGCCAAGTTCCACGCCGGCATGGACTTCACCTCCAAGACCGGCACGCCCGTGCATACCACGGGCGACGGGCGGGTGACCTTCGCCGACTACGCCACCAACGGGTACGGCATGCACGTGGTGGTGGACCATGGCTTCGGGTACGAGACGCTGTACGCGCACCTGAGCGAGATCAAGGTGAAACGCGGCCAGAAGGTGAAGCGCGGCGACGTACTGGGCCTGGTGGGCAACACCGGCCTGAGCGCCGGCCCCCACCTGCACTACGAGGTACACAAGAACGGCCAGCACGTGGACCCCGTGAACTTCTTCTTCAACGACCTCAGCCCCGAGGAGTACGCGCTGATGCTGGAACTCTCGCGCAACGCGGGGCAATCCATGGACTGACGGCCATGCCCTACAAGGAACGCCCGGTCGGGAAGATGTTCTGGTCCATCGGTGAGGTGGCGGCCGAGCTGGGCGTGAACACCTCGTTGATCCGCTATTGGGAGAAGGAGTTCGGCACGCTGCGTCCACGCCGTACGGGCCGGGGCGACCGCCTGTTCACGCGCAAGGACATCGACCACCTGAAGCGGATCCAGCACCTGGTGAAGGAACAGGGCTTCACGCTGAGCGGCGCGAAGGAGCAGCTGCGGCAGGGCACAGCCGAGGCATCGCCCGCGCCCGATCACCGCGCCGAACTGGTCCAACGCCTGCAGCGGGTGCGGCAGGAGCTGCTGGCCCTGCGTGCGGCCTGCGAATAGTCCGGGTTCAACCGCGCCGCGCCAGGTGCCGCGTCACGTAGTCATGCACCCCTTCCTCCAGCGTGTGGAAGGGCTTGTCGTAGCCGATGCCGCGCAATTTGCCCATCTCGGCCTCGGTGAAGTATTGGTACTTGTCGCGGATGTCGGCCGGCGTGTCGATGAAGGTGATCCGCTCCTCCCGGCCCATGGCCTTGAACGTGGCGCGCGCCAGGTCCAGGAAGGTGCGCGCCCGGCCGCTGCCCAGGTTGTACAGGCCGTTGTCGCGCCGGTGCTCCATCAGGAAGAGGCACACCGCGCACACGTCCTTCACGTAGATGAAGTCGCGTAGCTGTTCCCCGTCCTTGTAGTCGGGCCGGTGGCTGCGGAAGAGCTTCATGCCGCCGGTGGCCTTGATCTGCTCATGCGCATGGTACACCACGCTGGCCATGCGCCCCTTGTGGTACTCGTGAGGGCCATAGACGTTGAAGAACTTGAGGCCGGCCCAGAAGTAGGGCTTGCGCTCCCGGGCCAGCGCCCACACATCGAAGTCGTTCTTGCTCTCGCCATAGGGGTTCAGCGGCTTCAGGCGGGCGGGCAGCGTGTCGTCCGTGTCGCCGTGGCCCAGGGCGCCGTCGCCGTACGTGGCGGCACTGCTGGCGTACACCAGCGGTATGCCGTAGCGCACGCATCGCTCCCACACGGCCTTGCTGTAGGCCACGTTGAGCGCATCGAAGACGGACCGGTCGAACTCGGTGGTATCGGTGCGCGCCCCCAGGTGGAAGATGAACTGCACCTGCTTCTCGTTCCGGTCCAGCCAGTCCATGAACCCGGTGCGCTCCACCCGGGCGGTGAGCTTGCGCCCGGCCAGGTTCGGCTCCTTGTCGGCCCGGGAAAAGTCGTCCACGGCCACGATATCGGCCCAGCCTTGGTCGATCAATTCGCCCACCAGCACACTGCCGATGAAGCCCGCCGCGCCCGTCACCACGATCATGCCGCGAAGGTACTTCCGGGGCGGGGTCCGAGGCGGGGGCCACCACGCCGATTAGCTTTGGCCGACCCCGTCGCCATCGCCGGTCCGGCCGGTCGGCGCGAACGGTGTGCCATGGCCAGGAAGCAACTCATCGGTGATGCCGTCCAGGAACGCGACTTCTTCGCCGACGTGATGGCCGTGGTGCGCCAGGTCCCCAAGGGCCGCGTGACCAGCTACGGCGCCATCGCGAAATACCTGGGTGCCGCGCGCAGCAGCCGCATCGTGGGCTACTGCATGAACAATGCCCACACCGTGAAGCCCACGGTGCCCGCGCACCGCGTGGTGAACCGCATCGGCCTGCTCACGGGCAAGCACCACTTCGGCACACCCACGGCCATGGAGGAATTGCTGAGGAAGGAAGGCGTGCAGGTGAAGGACGATCAGGTGGTGGATTTCGCCAAGCGCTTCTGGGACCCGGCGGTGGAATTGGGCTGGTGAACGCGGGGCTACCTTTGCCGACCCATCATGCCCATCACCGAAGAAGCCATCCAAGCCGCCCTTGCGCGCATCATCGAACCCGACCTCAAGAAGGACATCGTGGAGCTGGACCTGGTGCGTGAGGTCACCGTGGACGAGAACACCATCCACGTGCATGTGGAAGTGAGCAACCCCGCCATGCACAGCCGCAAGCGCATGGAAGAGGCCGTGACCTTCCAGCTGAAACAGGCGCTGGGGCCGGATGTGCAGGTGGTGGTGCAGGTGTCGCCCCTCAGCGGCGAGCGCGGCCAGTTGCGCAAGGTGCTGCCGCACGTGAAGCACATCGTGGCGGTGGCCAGCGGCAAGGGCGGCGTGGGCAAGAGCACCATCACCGCCAACCTCGCGGCGGGCCTCGCGGCGCAGGGGCTCAAGGTGGGCCTGGTGGATGCCGACGTGCATGGCCCCAGCATGCCCATGATGTTCGATGCCATGCTGGAGCGCCCCACCACCGTGGAAAAGGACGGCAAGCGCTGGATCGTGCCGGTGGAAAGCCACGGCGTGAAGCTCCTGAGCATCGGCTTCTTCGCCGACCCCGCGCAGGCCATCGCGTGGCGCGGGCCCATGGCGAGCAAGGCGCTGGAACAGCTCTTCAAGGAGGCCGACTGGGGCGAGCTCGACATCATGCTGGTGGACCTGCCGCCGGGCACCAGCGACATCCACCTCAGCCTGGTGCAAGTGGTGCCCCTGAGCGGCGCCGTGGTGGTCAGCACCCCGCAGCCCGTGGCCCTCACCGATGCCCGCAAAGGCGTGGGCTTCTTCCAACTGCCCAGCGTGAACGTGCCCGTGCTGGGCATCGTGGAGAACATGGCCTGGTTCACGCCCGCGGAGCTGCCGGAGAACAAGTACCACATCTTCGGCAAGGGCGGCGCGCGCACGCTGGCGACCGAACTGGACGTGCCCTTCCTCGGCGAAGTGCCGCTGGTGCAGAGCATCCGCGAGAGCGGCGACGTGGGCCGCCCCGCCGTGCTGCAGCAAGGCACCCCGGCATCCGCGGCGTTCCACGACCTTTGCACCAGCTTCCGGCAGCGGCTGGCCGATATCGAGGCCGCGCCCGTCACCGCATGATCATGAGCGCCATGGACCTGCACCGCATCGCCGAGCGCGTCAACGTCGCATTGGCCGACCTGCGCCCCTTCCTGGAGGCCGACGGCGGCGACATCACCCTGGAGGAGGTGACCCCCGCGGGCGTGGTGCGCGTGCGCCTGCACGGGGCCTGCACCACTTGCGCCATGAGCGGCATGACCATGAAGGCCGGCGTGGAAGAGGCCATCAAGCGCGTGGCCCCCGAGGTGAAGGCCGTGGAAGCGGTGAACGAGGGGGTGGAGGTGTGAGCGAGGCGCACATGCATCCACACCCGTCCGGACGGTCACCTTGCCCCATGCGCATCCCTTCGGCAACCATCGTAGCGGTGCTTCTCGCCTGTGGTACGGGCACCCCGCCGGTCGGCGAGGCCGAAGCGCCCGACAGCCTCTTCACCGCCCTGCGCGACAGCAGCACCACGGCCCGTCGTGTGGTGGCCGACGTGCATGACATGTCCACCGAGGGCGGTGATGCAACGGGCTACTACGATGCGGCGGGCGCGCTCTTCCTGGTCGACCTGGCCCTGATGGGCGAGACCGGCCGGCGGGAGCACGCATTCGCCTGCGCGGGCGGTCCGTTGCGCGCGGTGCAGGAGCGCAGCCACGTGTACAACCGGCCGTATTACTGGGACGCCGCCGCCGCCGCAGAGGCCGGCGACGAGGCCTTCGACCCGGCGAAGACCGTGGTGAAGGAGCGCACCGTGCTTTTCGACGGCGACACGGTCGCGCGCATCATCCCCATGGAGATGGCCGATGATGCGGACTTCGGCGACCCGGCTTCCTTGCCGGAGCTGTTCGCGGTGATGAAGCGCCTGCTCACCGAGGCGGATACGCTGGGCAGTGCGGCGGCGCGGTGAAGTCCTGTGCCCCCCTGACGAGCGTCACCCGCTCCCCCCTCGCGCCCCGTACCTTTGCGCCGCTTTTCATCATGAGCCAACCGACCCCCGCGGTCAAGACCGTAGAGCAGCGCGATCAGGTGGTGATCCTCTTCGCCGGTGACAGTGGCGACGGCATCCAGCTCACCGGCAGCCAGTTCACCGAGAACAACGCCCTCTTCGGCAACGACGTCAGCACCTTCCCCAACTTCCCGGCGGAGATCCGCGCGCCGCAGGGCACCCTGGCCGGCGTGAGCGGCTTCCAGCTGCATTTCGGCAGCGTGGAGCTGTACACCCCCGGCGACCAGTGCGATGTGCTGGTGGTGATGAACGCCGCCGCCCTCAAGGCCAACCTGCCCAAGCTCAAGCACGGCGGCACCATCATCGCCAACAGCGACGGCTTCGATGCCCGCAACCTGCGGCTGGCCGGCTACCCCGACGCGGGAAGTCTGCCTGGCGGGGAAGCGGGACCGCTCACCGACGGCACCTTGGAGAACTACGTGCTGCACACCATGGACGTCACCAAGATGACGCGTGCGGCACTGGAGGGCCCGCCTACCGGAGAGGCAGGCATCACCCTGGGGATGAAGGAGAAGGACCGGTGCAAGAACATGTTCGTGCTGGGCTTCATCAACTGGATGTACAGCCGCACGCTGGACCGCACCGAGAGCTTCATCCGCCGCAAGTTCGCCAAGCGCCCGGAGATCATGGAGGCCAACCTCAAGGCGCTGCAGGCCGGCTACAACTACGGCGACACCAGCGAGACCTTCACCACGCGCTACGAGGTGAAGCCCGCGCCCATGCCGAAGGGCACGTACCGCAACATCACCGGCAACCAGGGCACCGCGCTGGGCCTCACGGCGGCCGCGCGCAAGGCCGGGCTCGACCTGTTCTACGGCAGCTACCCGATCACCCCGGCCAGCGACATCCTGCACGAGCTCTCGCGCCACAAGCATTTCGGGGTGAAGACCTTCCAGGCCGAGGACGAGATCGCGGCCATCTGCAGCGCCATCGGGGCCAGCTACGGCGGGGCCCTGGGCGTGACCGCCAGCAGCGGGCCCGGCATCGCATTGAAGACCGAGGCCATGGGCCTGGCGGTGATGCTGGAGATCCCCCTGGTGATCGTGAACGTGCAGCGCGGCGGCCCCAGCACGGGCCTGCCCACCAAGACCGAGCAGGCCGACCTGTGGCAGGCGGTCTTCGGCCGCAACGGCGAGGCGCCCATGCCGGTGCTGGCCGCCAGCAGTCCCACGGATTGCTTCGAGGTGGTGTACGAGGCCGCCCGCATCGCCGTGGAGCACATGACCCCGGTGATCTTCCTGAGCGACGGCTATATCGCCAACGGCGCCGAGCCCTGGCGCTTCCCGGAAGCGAAAAGCCTTGATGTGATCACGCCGCCATTCGCCACGCCACGCGACAGCAACGATACCGTAGGCGTGGTGGAAGAGCAGGCGTTCCTGCCGTACGACCGCGATGCGAAAGGCGTGCGCCCCTGGGCCATACCCGGCATGAAGGGCCTGCAGCACCGCATCGGCGGGATCGAGAAGGAGGACAAGACGGGCCACATCAGCTACGACCCGAAGAACCACGAGCTGATGGTGGGTCTCCGGGCGGACAAGGTGCGGCGCATCGCCGACAGCCTGCCGGTGATGGACCTGGCCCACGGCCCCGAGCGCGGCGACCTGCTGATCATCGGCTGGGGCAGCACCTTCGGCGCGATCCGCACGGCCACCCTCGAGCTGCTGGAGGAAGGCCACAGCGTGGGCCATCTGCACATCCGCTACCTCTTCCCCTTCCGCAAGGAGCTGGGCGACATCCTCAAACGCTTCAAGCGCGTGCTGGTGCCCGAGATGAACAGCGGCCAGCTGCGGCAATTGCTCCGTGCCGAATTCCTGGTGGACGCCCAAGGGCTCAACAAGGTCCAGGGCATGCCGTTCAGCAGCGCGGAGATCCGGGAGGAGGCGTTGAACTTGTTGCCATGAGGATCATAAGGTCAGGGGCGAGAGGGTGCAAGAGTGCGAGAGTTGAACACCCCGCCTGCGCACCCATGCACCTGCTCACCCTTGCACCCTTGCACCCTTCAACCGCACCCACCGCATGACCACCGCTGAACAGGCCGTACATGGTGCCGCCGCGCCGAAGGTGAGTTACGCCAGCGACCAGGAGGTGCGCTGGTGCCCCGGCTGCGGCGACTACAGCATCCTGAAGCAGGTGGAGACCGTGCTGAAGGAAAAGGGCCGCCCCAAGGAGGAGATCGTCTTCATCAGCGGCATCGGCTGCAGCTCGCGTTTCCCGTACTACCTGGACACCTACGGCATGCACAGCATCCACGGCCGCGCACCCGCGATCGTGAGCGGCCTGCGCAGCGTGCGCCCCGAGTTGAGCGTGTGGATGATCACCGGCGACGGCGACGCCCTGAGCATCGGCGGCAACCACATCATCCACCTGCTGCGCCGCAACGTGGACGTGAACGTGCTGCTCTTCAACAACGAGATCTACGGCCTCACCAAGGGCCAGTACAGCCCCACCTCGCCGGAGGGTGCCGTCACGCGCAGCACGCCCATGGGCAGCGTGGACCATCCCTTCAACCCGCTGGCGCTGTGCAAGGGCGCCGATGCCACCTTCATCGCACGGGGCATGGACCGCGACGTGAAACACCTGCGCGCCATGCTGCTGCGCGCCGATGCGCACCGTGGCACCAGTTTGCTGGAGATCTACCAGAACTGCAACGTGTTCAACGACGGCGCCTTCGAGGTCTTCACCGAAAAGGCCACCAAGGCCGCCAACACCCTCTTCGTGGAGCACGGCAAGCCGCTGGTGTACGCCGGGGGCACCAAGGGCATCAAGCTCGACGGCTTCACCCCGGTGATGGTGGTCCTCACCGACGGCACGCACACCACCGACGACCTGTGGGTCCACGACGAGCGCGACAGCTTCAAGGCCAGCCTGCTGGTGCGGATCTTCGACGAC
>JAVFAQ010000045.1:0-13194 GCA_034002325.1 Flavobacteriales bacterium
GATGGTGCTCACCAGCAGCAGCAGGATGTAGATGTTGTCCAGGCGGGCGAAGAGCAGGGTGGGCACGATGGTGGCGGCCAGGATGATGAGGCCGCCCATGGTGGGCGTGCCCTGCTTGCTCAACTGGCCCTCGAGGCCCAGGTCGCGCACGGTCTCGCCCACCTGCGCCCGCCGCAGCATGCCGATGATGGTGCGGCCGAAGAAGAGCGAGATCAGCAAGGACACGCACACGGCCATGGCGGCGCGGAAGGAGATGTAGTTGAAGACCCCCGCCCCGGGAATGCCGGTACCGATGCTGTCGAACAGGTGGTAGAGCATCCTATTTGTGCATCAGTTCAAGGGTTTCCCTCAGCACGGCGGCATCGTCGAAGGGATGCTTCGCCCCGGCGACCTCCTGGTAGGTCTCGTGCCCCTTGCCGGCCAGCAGCACCACGCCGCCCGGGCCGGCCATGCCCACGGCCTGGCGCACGGCCTCGCGACGGTCCACGTTGGCCCAGGTGCGCTGCAGGTCGGTGGCGGTGAGGCCGGCGCGCATCTCATCGATGATGGCCATGGGGTCCTCGCTGCGCGGGTTGTCGCTGGTGAGCACCACCTGCCCGCTGAGCTCCGCGGCGATGCGGGCCATCACGGGCCGCTTCGCGCGGTCGCGGTCGCCGCCGCAGCCCACCACGCTCACGATCCGGTCGCGCCCGCCCATCACCTCGTTGAGCGTGCCCAGCACGTTCTTCAATGCATCCGGGGTGTGGGCGTAGTCCACCACGCCGATCACCGCGCCGGTGGCCTGCACGATCTGGAAACGGCCCGGCGGCGGGGCCTGCTCGCTCAGCGCGGTGAGCACGTCCAACGGGGCGCCCCCCAACAGCACGGCGGTGGCGTGCACGGCGACCAGGTTGCTGGCGTTGAAGGCGCCCACCAGCCGCGAGTACATGTCGTGCCCGTCGATGTTCAGGTGCAGGCCGCTCAGCTGGTTCTCCACGATGCGCCCGCGGTGGTCCGCCATGTTGTGCAGGGCGAACGACCGCTTGATGGCCGCGGTGTTCTGCACCATCACCGCGCCGTTCGGGTCGTCGGCGTTCACCAAGGCGAAGGCCTCGGCGGGCAGGTGGTCGAAGAAGCGCTTCTTGGCCTTGATGTACGCGGCGAAGTTGCCGTGGTAGTCCAGGTGGTCGTGGGTGATGTTGGTGAACACCCCGCCGGCGAAGTGCAGGCCGGTGATGCGGTCCTGCACGATGCTGTGGGAGCTCACCTCCATGAAGCAGTGGGTCACGCGCTCCTCCACCATGCGGGCGAGCAGCTCGTTGAGGCGCAGGGCGTCCGGGGTGGTGTGCGTGGCGGGGATGGTCTCGCGCCCGATGCGCACCTCCACGGTGCCGATGGACCCGCACCGGTGGCCCAGCGCCCGGAACAGGCCGTGGAGCAGGGTCACCACGCTGGTCTTGCCGTTGGTGCCGGTGATGCCCACCAGCTTCAGCTTCGTGGAGGGCCGGCCGAAGAAGTTGTCGGCCATGATGGCCAGCGCCTCGGGGGTGGCGGGCACGCGCACGTAGGTGACGTTCTCGTGCGTGCGCGGGGGGATCCGTTCACATACGATGGCATTGGCGCCCTGCGCGATGGCCTGTTCGATGTGGTCATGGCCAGCGGCCCGGGTGCCCTTGATGGCGACGAACGCCGTGAAGGGCACCACTTCGCGGCTGTCGAAGGCGATGCGTTCGACGGCGGTGTTGGTGCTGCCCGTCACCTGCTCGATGCGCACCCGGTAGAGGATGTCCTTGAGCAGTTTCATGCGAGTTCGATGTGGATGGTGGTGCCGTTGGGCGCGCGTTCGCCCGGGCGGATGGATTGGCGCTTCACCATGCCGGCACCGCTGAAGCGCACGTGCAGGCCGCGGTTCTCCAGGATGTGCAGGGCGTCGCGCAGGCCCATGCCCACCACGTTGGGCACCATGCCGGTGGCGTCACCGGGCATGGCGCGGGGCGCGAGGGTCACGGCGGTGTCGCCGGCCATGGTGGTGGTCCATTCGCCCTCGGCCCGGTCCACCATGGGCACGTTGAAGGCCGCGAGCACGGTGCGCAGGTCACGCGCGTGGCCGCTCATGCTCACGGGCGAGCCGTCGCTGCGGCGCTCCGCCACCTGGGCGCCCTGGAGCTCCAGGCGGTTGCTGTAGATCTTCTCGGCGATCTCCTTGAAGACCGGCCCGGCCACCACGTTGCCGTAGTAGCCGCTGGTGGTGGGCCCGTTGACCACCACGATGCAGCTGTACAGCGGCTTGTCGGCGGGGAAGTAGCCCACGAACGAGGCCTGGTAGCTCACGCCGTGCTGCTTGTAGCTGCCGTTGCGGGCCACCTGGGCGGTGCCGGTCTTGCCGGCGATGGCCAGGTGCAGGCCGCGGAGGTTGGTGGCCGTGCCGCTGTCCACCACGCCGGCCAGCATCTCGTGTACCACGCCCAGGGTGGCGGGCGAGCAGATGCGCTCGTTCACCACTTCGGGCGGGAAGGTGCGCAGGGTGCGGCCGTTGCGCGAGATGCGCTCCACGAAGCGGGGCCGCATGTAGCGGCCGTCGTTGGCCACGGCGTTGTAGAAGGCCAGGATCTGCAGCGGGGTGAAGAGGGTCTCGTAGCCGATGCTCATCCAGGGCAGGCTGATGCCGCTCCATTCCCGGGCCTCGGGCCCGCGCAGCACGGGCTCGGGCTCGCCGGGCACCGGCACTTGCAGCCGGCGGTGCAGGCCCATGCGGCGCAGGCCGTCCACGAAGCGCTGCGGTTCCTTCCGGTAGGCGCGGTCGATCGCCAGGCTGATGCCGGTGTTGGACGATAGCTCGAAGGCGCGGCGCAGGGTGATGCGCCCGTAGCCGCCTTCCTTGGAGTCGCGCATGGACTTCCCGTGGAACTTGACCGTGCCGTGGCCCGTGTCCACCGTATCGGTCACGGAGAGCAGGCCGTCCTCGATGCCCGCCATGAGCACGGGGAGCTTGAAGGTGGAGCCGGGTTCGGTGGCCTGGCCCACGGCGTAGTTGTAGCTCTCCACGTAGGTGCTGTCGGCGCGCCGGGTGAGGTTGCTGATGGCCTTCACATCACCGGTGGCCACCTCCATCACCACCACGCATCCGTACTGGGCGTTGTGCTTGCGCAGCTGGCGCTCCAGCACGTCGTCGGCCACGTCCTGCAGGTTGATGTCGATGGTGGTGTGGATGTCGGAGCCGGGCACGGGGTCCAGGCCCTCGTCGCCGATGGGCATCCAGGTGCCCCCGGCGAGCCGGCGCTCCAGCCGGCGCCCGGTGGTGCCGTGCAGCACGTCGTCGAAGCCGCCCTCGAGGCCCACCGCGGCATGGCCGTCGGCATGCACATAGCCCACTGTGCGGCGGGCCAGGCGGCCGAAGGGCATGCGGCGCTCGGTGCGCTTCTCCACGATGAGGCCGCCCTTGAAACGGCCCATGGCATAGAGGGGGCAGCGGCGCAGGGCCTGCACCTGGTCGTGGGCGGCGCGTCGCTTGATCAAGTGGTAGCGTTCGCCGCGGGCGCGCGCATCGGCCAGGTCGCGCCGCCGGTCGGCGGCGGTGCGGTCCGGCAGCACGGCGGCCAGGCAATCGGCCAGGCGCTGCAGGCTGTCGGCGAACACGGGGCCGTCGAGGCCGGGCGCCATCAGGTCCATGTACACATCGTACACGGGCACGCTGGTGGCGAGCATGCGGCCGTCCTCGCTGAAGACGTGCCCGCGCTCGGGCACCACGGTGCGCCAGGCGGTGGCCACGGTATTGGCCTTGGCGAGCCACTTCTCCCCTTCCACCAGTTGGATGGTGAAGAGCTTCACGGCGATGGCCAGGCCCACCAGCACCAGCAGGAGGTAGACCACGTTGGCCCGCAGGCGTATCTGCTTGTTGCCGCTCATGGTCGTGGGGCGGGCGGCCGGTCGGGGGTGACGGTGATGCGGGCGGGGAGCTCGCGGCTCTCCTTCAGGCCCAGGGCGCTGATGCGGGCGGCCACCTGGCTCTGCTGCTCCTGCTTCTCCAGCTCGGCGCGCACCGATATGTACTCGGCGCGTTTCTCCTTGAGGGCGCCGGTGGCCTTGTCCAGGTCGCGCACGATGCGCTCGGAGGTGTGCCCGTAGGCGATGTAGACGATCATCATCGCGGCGCAGAACAGGATGAAAGGCATGTTGCGCAGCACGTTCTCGCGGGCCAGGAAGGAGCCGTTGATCACGCTGACCATGGCGCGCGGCAGGCCGCCACCGGCATTGCCGGCGGAGGTCGTGCCCATGTCGTTCGACTTGCTCATGTTCGTTCCGCTATCCTTAACCGGGCGCTTCTGGCCCGGGGGTTCAATTCCATTTCATGGTCCGATGGACGGACCGCCTTGCGCGTGATCGGCTCGAAGGGCCTGATGGGGTTGCCGCGCACATCCTGCCGCACCACCCCGTCGGGGTCGCCGCTGCGCATCCAGTGCTTCACCAGCCGGTCTTCCAGGCTGTGGTAACTGATCACCACCAGGCGGCCGCCGGGGCGCAGGTCGCGGGTGGCGTGGTGCAGCAGGGCCTCCAGACCGGCGAGCTCATCGTTCACCGCGATGCGCAGGGCTTGGAAGACCTGTGCGAGGAAGCCGGCCTCCTGCCCGCGCGGGGCCATGGGGCGCACGGCATCGGCCAGCCGGGCGGTGGTGTCGATGGGGCGTTGTGCGCCGGCTTCCTTGATGCGCCGGGCCACGCGCCGGGCGCCGCGCACCTCGCCGTAGCGCTCCAGCACGCGGGCCAGGGCGGCCTCGTCCCACTGCCGCAGCAGCTGGGCGGCGGTGCGCCGGGCGCGCTGGTCCATGCGCATGTCCAGCGGGCCATCGGACCGGAAGCTGAAGCCGCGGCCACCGGTGTCGAACTGGTGGCTGCTCACCCCGAGGTCGGCCAGCAGGCCGTCGATGGGGAGCGCACCGAGGTAGTGCAGGTAGTTGTGGAGCCACCGGAAATCGGCCCGCACCAAACTGAAGCGCGGGTCGTCCGGCGCATTGGCCTGCGCATCGGCATCGCGGTCGAAGGCGATCAGCCGGCCTGCGGGCCCGAGGCGACCGAGGATGGCCCGGCCGTGGCCGCCACCGCCGAAGGTGGCATCGACGTAGGTGCCGTCACTGCGGACGTTCAACCCTTCGAGACAATCATGTAAAAGAACGGGGGCGTGATAGTCATGCGCCATGGGTGGTCACGTTGCCTGCCATCACCTTCTTGGCCAGGTCCTTGAAGTCCCTGCCGTCTCCGGCCAGTGCGCGCTTGTGCTCCTTCTCGGCCCAGATCTCGATCCGGTCGCCCATCCCGCAGAACACGATGTCCTTGCCCATGGCGGCATGGCCCATCAGGGTCTTGGGGATCAGCAGGCGGCCCATGGAGTCCAGGTCGACCGGCGTGGCGCCGTTGAGGAAGCGGCGGATGAACGCCACGTTGTCCGGGTCGAAGCGGTTGAGCCGGCGCACGTCGGCGCTGGTGCGGTTCCACTCCTCCATGGGATAGAGCACCAGGCAGGGGCCGAACACGTCGCGGTTCACCACGAAGCCGTCCACCGCCGCCTTGCCGAGCTGCTTCTTCAGCGCGGCCGGCAAGAGCGCGCGGCCCTTGGCGTCCAGAGTGCTCGGGTATTCCCCCAACAGGTTCAACATGGTGCGTGCGCACGGGTTCGGTGGCGAATGTAGCCTGTGATCCCCACTTCTTGACCTAAATTCCCCCGTTTGTTGATAAATCTTGAACGCAGGGCCTGCCCGGGATGTTGCCCCACGCCGTGACAGTGCAATACTAAAGGAAAAACCGGGGTGGGAGATCGTGGTAGATCCGATCGTCCCGGGTACTAGGCCCGCACACCGCCGAAAACCGGACGGGCCGTCCCCGATGCAAAGGGATCACGGGCCGCACGGCTCCCGACCGATCCCGGGCGGCGTTCATCCACAGGGCGTTGTGTTCGGCGGGGCGGCAACGGGCCCGGACAAGGGCGCGCGGCGCTCAACGGGGGTGCCCCATGGCGCACGGAAGTCACTACGCAAGTGGCCGGGCGCTACGCTCAACGGCGCCTCCCATCATGGCCAAGGGACAGGGCACGGAAGGGCCACGGGCCATCCGCCAGGGAAGTATGGAGGTGGCGCTCGCCCCCGCTATGGGCCAGCGGCCGGGTGGGCGCCCAGCGCCCTACAACTTCACCACCTTCTGCGTGGTGCTTCGCCCGCCCACCTCGGCGCGCAGAAAGTAGATGCCGGCGGGGAGGTCTTCGATGGAGAACCGCAATTCCCGGCCACCGGCGGGCATCCAGCCCCGGTACAGGGTGCGGAGCGGACGGCTCGCCACGTCGAACAGATGGAGCCCGACCTCCGCATGAACGGGCGTTGAGATGCTGGCGATCAATTCGCCGCGGGTGGGGTTGGGATGGATGGCGAACCGTGCTGTGCTGCCCGGCAGATCGGCGATCGCCGTATGCTCCGCACCCAGCTTCACCAACCATAGGTCGCCGCCGCCGATGTGGCACGTGACATCGCCATCGGCGGAAACGGTGCCACCGGCCACGGCCATACCGCCATCCACCAGGGCACGGACACTGAGGCCGATATCATTCCCGGTGCCACCCAAGGTGCGCTGCCACGCCATGGAACCATCAGCTTGCAGGCGAACCACCCAGATGTCCATGGCTCCCTGGTGGTCAGTGACGTCCCCATCATTGGAGTAGGTGATCCCTGCAAGCACATACCCATCAGCAAGCACATCAACGGCGAACAACTCCTCAAGATCGCTGCCTCCCACGCATAGCTGCCATTCCAGCACGCCGCTGGGGTCCAGCTTCACGGCCCAGCCATCACCTCCACCGTGGAAACCGGTGACATCGCCATCATCGGAACCTGTGCGGCCGGCAACGATGTAGCCACCATCAGGGGCCAATTCCATGGCCAACCCGATATCCAAGGCACTACCGCCCAGGCAGCGTTGCCACTGGGGTTCTCCGGCCGGGTCCAGCTTCACCACCCATACGTCGCTGCCGCCATGCAGGCCCGAGACATCACCATCATTGGAGCTTGTATTCCCCACCAGCACATAGCCGCCATCGGTGGTTTGCCGTATGGCCCGGCCGCTATCGTTGCCACTGCCGCCGAGGCAGCGCTGCCATTCGATGGCACCCCCCGCATCGAGCTTCACCACCCATATATCGAAGCCCCCGTGATTGCCGCTCACGTCGCCGCCATTGGAGAGCGTGGAACCCAGCAAAACATATCCGCCATCGGTGGTTGGCCGGATGTCCTGTCCCCAATCATTAGAGAGGCCGCCCAAGCAGCGCTGCCATTGGAGTTCACCCAGAGAGTCCAATTTCACCACCCAGGCATCATAGGGGTCCGGGCCACCGTGATGACCGAGCACATCGCCATCGTTGGACGTAGTGTTCCCCGCTACGATGTAGCCACCATCCAAGGTCTCTTGCACGGAGCGCCCGGCATCATTGCCGCTGCCACCGAGGTTGCGCTGCCAAACAATGTTCCCCCCACTATCCAGCTTGACGATCCACAGGTCCGATCCACCATGGTTCGCGGTCAGATCGCCATCTGCGGAACCGGAGCTGCCGACCACGATGAACCCACCGTCCGCGGTCAACTCGATCGCGGTCCCTTGATCGGCCGCGCTCCCCCCCAGGCACCGTTGCCATTCGATGGGAGGCGCCTGTTGGGCGTGGGCGGTGAGGGCGGCGCAGAGAAGGAAGAGGGTAGCGATCTTGGACATGGGCGGCCGGGGTATGGCAGTGCCTGCAATGTACGCGATGCCGGGGTCGGCCGGTGCGTGGGCAACGCGCCGATCCATAAGTGGCGGGAGGGGCTACATAACTGGTCGGTGGCAGGGGCGCGAGGGCATGATCAACTACGCGACCAACGGCCCGGCCATTCCGTCCCGGATACCCCCACCCTGCGCCATTTTTCCGGCCGCCTACCTTTGGGCGAACACCTGGGCACCCTTCCTTGGGCGTGCAGGCCAATATCGATGCCGATGGATGGGACATTGAAGGAAGAGGGCGAGTTCCGTTACTTGGAGGTGGGCGAAGGCCCGGTGCTGGTGCTGCTGCACGGGCTGTTCGGCGCGCTGAGCAACTTCACCCACCTGCTGGCCCACTTCACACCGCGGTACAAGGTGGTGGTGCCCATGCTGCCGCTGTACACGCTGCCCATGCTCAACACGAACGTGCCCGCCCTGGCCGATTTCCTGGACCGCTTCATCCGCCACAAGGGCTTCCGCGAGGTCCACTTGGTGGGCAACTCGTTGGGCGGCCACGTGGCGCTGATCTATTGCCGCCGCTTCGCGGGCCACCCCGTGCGCACCCTGGTGCTCACCGGCAGCAGCGGGCTGTACGAGAACGCCTTCGGGGGGAGCTTCCCCCGGCGGGAGGACAAGGATTACCTGCGGCAGAAGATCGCCCTGACCTTCCACGACCCGAGGCACGCCACGGACGAGCTGGTGGAGGAGTGCTACGTGACGGTGAACGACAAGGCCAAATTGATCCGGATCCTGTCCTTGGCCAAGAGCGCCATACGCCACAACATGGCGGCCGAGATACCGAAGATCGACCTGCCGGTGCTGCTGATCTGGGGCCGGCAGGACACCATCACCCCGCCGCACGTGGCCGAGGAGTTCCACAGCCTGTTCCCCCACAGTGAACTGCACTGGATCGATGAATGCGGCCACGCCCCCATGATGGAGCAGCCCGAGGCGTTCAACACGATCCTGGACACGTGGCTGGGCAAGACCCTGGGCGTGCCCGCGTGAGCGGCCGTGGCACCCGCGCCGATGCCCGGGACCCTTCCGCCGGTGATGACCATGGACACAAGGCC
Source organism: Flavobacteriales bacterium (assembly GCA_034002325.1). Lineage (GTDB taxonomy): Bacteria > Bacteroidota > Bacteroidia > Flavobacteriales_F > PHOS-HE28 > PHOS-HE28. The sequence continues at coordinate 8,823 of JAVFAQ010000045.1, forward strand.
CTTGCTCGCCCAGCACCTGGGAAGCGGTCGTGAGGCCGCGCACTGGCCCGCACCGCAGCTGCCGGAGTACGCCTTCATCGGCCGCAGCAACGTGGGCAAGAGCTCGTTGATCAACATGCTGTGCGGCATCCGCAAGCTGGCCCGCGTGAGCAACACGCCCGGGCGCACCCGCAACGTGGAGCATTTCCGCGTGGAAGGCACGTTGACCGCCCGCGACCCCTGGCTGCTGGCCGACCTGCCCGGCTACGGCTTCGCCAAGATCAGCAAGGCCGAACGCGCGGTGTGGCAGCGCATGGTGCGCAACTACCTCCTGCGGCGCGAGAACCTGCAAGTGGTCTTCCTGCTGATCGATGTGCGGCTGGAACCCCAACGCAACGACCTGGAGATGGTCCAATGGCTGGGCGAGAACGGCGTGCCCTTCGCCATCGTGTTCACCAAGGCCGACAAGCTCTCGCCGCCGCAGGTGGAAAGCAGCATGGCCCGCTTCCGGAAGGAACTGCGCAAGACCTGGGAAACGCTTCCGCGCATGTTCCTCACATCATCCGAGAGCCGCCAGGGCCGCACGGAGGTCCTGGCCTACGTGGACGAGGTGAACGCTGGGTGGAAGGGATGAGCAGCGAGTTCGGAGTGGCGAGTAGCGAGTATTCGCCACTGGTTGCTCATCCTTTCAACTCCGGCAGCATGTGCTCGGCGAAGTAGGCGGCGAAATCACGCATCTGGGCGGCCATCTTCTCCTCGCCGGTGGCGCGCTGGAAGGTATCGGCCATGGTGAGGATGTTCTGGTGGAAGAAGGCCTTCATCTCCTCCACGGTCATCTCCTTCGTCCACAGGTCGATGCGCAGGGTGTTCTTCTCCTTCTCGTCCCACAAGGACAGCAGCACGGCCTTGCTGGTGCTCTTCTCGCCGTTGTCCTCGGCCTCCCATTCGATGCGCTCGGGCACCCGGTTCTCATCAAGGTTCACGGTGAGGCGGATCTGGGAGGTGTGCATGGGGGGGGCAGTTGCTCGTTATCAGTTGCCAGTTGTCAGTTCGTCCGATCGGTCGTGTACCGGCAACTGACAACTGCGAACCGCATTTCAACGGGGCTTGTAGCTCTTGAGGATGATGCGCGGGTCGTCGATGGCGAAGAGCTCGGCAAAGGTGGTGTGGGGATGGTCGTCCAGGTAGGCCCGCACCATGGAGTGGCCGATGAACTCCGCCACGCGGCCGGGGCTTTCGCGGGGGAAGCCGTTGGTGAAGGGCCCGTCGCCCATGAAGCGGCCCACATCGCCGGGCTTGCGGCTGTACAGCATGTCGTCGGCCACGATGCGCTTCCACATCATGTACTCGTTCTCGCGGCACCAGGCGAGCTGTTCGGGGGTGTATGCGAAGAGGTGGGCGGGCTCCTCCCCGGGCAGCAGGGCGTGCAGCAGGGCCATCACCTTGCCGGTGCCCACCATGTTGGCGAGCAGGTCCCGGCCGCGGGTGTCGGGCGCATAATGCACCAGCAGCCAGCCCTTCAAGGCGGAGGGCACCAGCAGTTCGGGCCGCATGCGGTCCTTGATGTAGGCCGGGAAGTTCTCGGTGGCCAGCAGGTCCACCACGGGGTGTTCCGGCCCGATGAACCATTCCAGCCCGATGCCCAGGGTGCTGTCCGTGGGGAAGATGCCGTAGTTGTATCCCGAGTTATAGGCCACCAGGTGCGGCGACACGCTGTCCGGGAAGAGCACCTTCAGCCGTTTGAGGGCGTCTTCCAACTGGCGCTGCTCCGGGCCGAGGTCGCCCAGCACGCTGTCGATGCCCTGCTGGGCGCGGCGCCAATCGGGGTCGGTCACGAAGGCATGGAGCATCGCGGGCAGGCGGGGGTCGTCGGCCGGCAGGTGCAGGATGTGCCGCAGGTACAGGGGGAAGAACGGGCCGATGGCGGCCTGGGCGCGCAGCCCGGCGGCGGCGATGCTGTCCGGTGACGCATGGAACAGGATGCGGTCCAAACGGTGCAATGGCCGCTCCAGCTCCACGTGGTCGATCTCGATGGAAGGGCGGCCGCCGCACGCCGTGAGCAGGGCCGTTGCCGCGAAGAGCACGGCCTTTGTCGGACGCATATCCCGGAGTTTACCTTTGATCCCTGCGAACAAGCCCCCAAAACTATGAAGACCGCGATCGCCCCCCTGGCCGCCCTGATGCTCGCTCCCGCCCTGCTCACCGCCCAGGACGACGTGGGCGTGCGCTTCGGCCTGAAGCTGAGCCCCAACACCGCATGGATCAAGCCCGATACGCGCGGCCTGAAGAGCGACGGCAACAGCGTGGGGTACACCTTCGGGTTGATGGCCGACTTCCCCGTGGGCGTCACCGGCAACTACTACTTCTCCAGCGGCCTGTTCCTGAACCGCATCGGCGGCACGTGGGTGCATGACTTCCCGTACCAGGAAGGGCCCGAGGGCGACAACCTGGTGCAGAAGCTGGAGACCAAGGTGCGCCTGAGCTACATCGAGCTGCCGCTCACCATCAAGATGATGACCAACGAGATCGGCTACATGCGCTACTTCGGCCAGGTGGGCATCGGTGCGGCCTTCAACATCCGCGCGAAGGGCGACATCATGGAGCCGGTGTACCATGCCGACGGCATCTACGTCCGGGAGTTCAAGACGATCGAGGACGAGGACCTGATGAGCACCACCAACTTCTTCAAGGCGGCGCTGATCGTGGGCGCGGGGCTGGAGTACAACTTCAGCGGCAACACCGCGCTGATGGCCGGCGTGCAGTACAACGGCGGCTTCACCAACCTGCTCACCGACCTGGAGGTGACCGTGGACGGCGACAAGCGCAAGGCCAAGGCCATGGCCAACTACATCGAGCTGAGCCTGGGCGTGTTCTTCTGACCCTGCCCGTACCCGCCGAAGCCCCGGCCGCCCTGTTCGGTGCCCGGGGCTTCGCATTCCCGACCTTCGCATCGACATGGACGTGCCCGGCGTGATCGACCACATCACCGATTGGCTGCGCGGCTACTGCACCACGGCGCGGCAGGAAGGCTTCGCGGTGGGCGTGAGCGGCGGGGTGGACAGCGCGGTCACCAGCGCCCTGTGCGCCCGCACCGGCCTGCCCGTGCATTGCGTGGAGATGCCCATCCACCAGGCGCCCGCCCATGTGCAGCGCGCCCAGGAGCACATCGCCCACCTGCAGCGCCGCCACCCCGCCGTGCAGGGCCTCACGGTGGACCTCACGCCGGTGTTCGACCGCATGGCCGAGGTGCTGCCCACCGTGCCCGATCCCGCCCGCGCCCAACTGGCCCTGGCCAACACGCGCGCCCGCCTGCGCATGACCACGCTCTACCACCTGGCCGGCCTGCACCGCCTGCTGGTGGCCGGCACCGGCAACAAGGTGGAGGACTTCGGCGTGGGCTTCTTCACCAAGTACGGCGACGGCGGGGTGGACCTGGGCCCCATCGCCGACCTCACCAAGAGCGAGGTGTACCTGGTGGCCAAGGAGCTGGGCGTGGCCGCACCGATCCTGGAGGCGCCGCCCACGGACGGTCTCTTCGGCGACGACCGCACCGACGAGGCGCAGATCGGTGCCACCTACCCCGAGCTGGAACGCGCCATGGCCCTGCGCGAGCGCGACGGCCCCACCACCGACCTCACCCCGCGCGAACGGGAGGTGCTGGCCATCTTCGACCGCATGCACGCGGCCAACCGCCACAAGATGGAACCCGTGCCGGTGTGCATCATACCGGCGCGGCTGCGCGTATGAGGGCGCCCGGGCCGCGGACCGGGGGCCGGCCGAGGCGCCCAACCTTTGTCCTTGAAGCTCAGGCACCCCCGCCCTACTTTTGCACGTCCCCCAAGCACTTGCCCCGCGCGCCCTCTCCCGGATGCCCCCGCTCCCGCTCCTCCGCCCGCTCCTGCTGGCCTTGATCCTCCACCTCGGCGGCACCCAGCTGCGGGCGGAGCATTTCATGGGCGGAAGCCTCACCTACGAGTGCCTGGGCGGCAACAATTTCCGGATCACCTACGACATGTACCTGGACTGCAGCGGGGTGGCCGCGCAGCCCCAGACCCTGCACTTCTTCAACTCCTGCGGGGTGAGCTTCAGCATCGGCAATCTGCTGCCGGTGGAGGTGATCGAGATCTCGCCCCTGTGCGCCGCCCAGATCCCCAACTCCACCTGCAACGGCGGCGCGCTGCCCGGCATCATGCTGTACCGGTTCCAGTACGACATCTACCTGAGCCCGTGCGACCACTGGACGATCGCCGCCGCCCCCTGCTGCCGCAACCCCACCACGGTGAACATCCTGTACGAGCCCGGCTTCTTCATCGAGGCCACCCTGAACAACCTCAACGGCATCTGCGACGACTCCCCGCAGTTCGCCAACCCCGGGATCCCCTACGTGTGCCTG
>JAVFAQ010000046.1:0-13166 GCA_034002325.1 Flavobacteriales bacterium
TCTATCTGGTTCTCCGTGAACGTGCTTTTGCAGAACTCGTAGGTGTAATCCATATAGTTCTCCAGTTGTTCAGGCACACCGCAAGAGTTCGGCGTAACGTCCGTGCATCCCCCTGTGTTCGCTTGTATCAAGGGGGGCGTATCACAACAGTGATCGCCGTTCTCCACACAACCAGGCGCTACGGCATCACATGACCCTTGGTGGAACGTATGGTAAACACCCAGGTAGTGCCCGACCTCATGCACCAGTATGAATCCTTCCATGTGTTCGGGTATCCCTCCATAGCCTGCGACATAGGGGTACTCCATGACCACGCCGTCGAGTGGCTGGCTGCTTCCCGGGAAGGTCCCATAACCAACGTAATTGTGAGGACCATCCACTACCGTTGAGGTGATCCACACATTCAGATAGCGATCGGTGGGGAACATGACCACATTCGCCAACTGCGCCTGTGCCGCAGGACCATTTCCATGATAGGTCGCCACGGGGTCGGCCCACCGCGTGATGCCCGGGGTGGTACTGTTGAAGTCCGTGGACCAATCCTCGCCATTGGGTGTGTTCGGCGCCAGGCAGAACTCAATGCATGGGTTCTCCCCAAGCGTATTGATGTTCGGGCCATTGAACTCATTGTTGAGGATGTACAGCTGGTCAAGCAGCACCGCATCCGGAATATTGCTCAATGGAATGGAGGGATCGTGGACAACATGGAACACCACCGGGATCCGATATGAGGTCGCACACCCTCCTCCTCTATAAGCCGCCACAGCAGGGATGGCCTCTTGGATCTGCTGCTCCCGCCATTCCCTGTACTGCACGTCCAAAGGGGTGGTGTGCCATAGTTCTTCGATGTCGGATACCGGCCCGCACGGATGGATGAAAGCCCCGTCCGTTACGAACGAAACGGGTGCCCCGAACGAGCTGGCCGTTCCGGAGGAGATCGTCCTTACCCGGACCGTGATCTCTCTTTGCAGGTCACCGGCAAGGCCGGTCTCGGAAAGCGTGAACACATGGTCCACAGAGCCAATGATCTCTACGAAATGACCAGCCGCTGTGGTGACCTCGAACTCATAGGAGTCCACCGCCGGAAGCGAGTCCGCGATCAACGGGGTTGTCCATGTCACCCCGGTCATACCTTGGAACTGTGGGAGCAGGGCATGGCTCTGCGCCCTCAGGTCCGTACCGAAGAGGAAGGCACAAACAAGGAAGATCGGCGTTCTCATGGTCATGGTCTGTTGATCTGCGGGCGTTCAGTACACAACGAGCTTTTCCACCGGGAGCGGCCCGTGGATGGTCCTGCACCGGAGGAAGAACGCGCCCTGCCTGCTGGAAAGGTCCAACTGGCCGGTGGTGCCACCGGTACCGGCAAGTACGAGCCGCCCCATGGCGTCATGCACATCGATCGACAGCAACGGCACCGGACATGACCAATTGACAAGCCCATCCGGTGCCGGGTTGGGGTACAGCTTGATCCGCTCATCATTCCATCCGTACGGACCGATCCCGGTCCCTTGACACACCCCGATCGCCGCGTGGACATCCGCCCACGGGTTGTTCGGCGCACCCTGGTCGAAATCCCGAAGATCGAAAGAAAGCAGGATCCATCCTTCGTTCAGCACACCGTCCACTTCCTTCGCATAGTGGATGTATGCACTGTCAGCACGATCCGGGATCGTTCCTTGGCACATAAATGTGTGGTATTCACCGAGCCAGATGTTCGTATCGGCCAACATGGAAAAGGGCAACGGACAAGACATGGTCTGTCCTTCGGGGTACTGATAGGCGTGATTAAAGGAACACAGCGGTGGGGTGGTGTCGGCTGCACAGACCGTTATCGAGCCGGACAGGGATCTGAGGTACAATCTATTGGGGAGATCCACTTCTGGCCAGTTTCTTTGCAAGAGGATCCTGAAGTCGTTCAGGCCATCGCAATCGACATCGATCCAAGCCGACGCTTCTGTGTACATCGCGATCGCTTCCAAGTGGATCGCATAGTCCGTCAATGTATGGCCGGTGGGCACCTCTCCGGCCACGATCTGTGCCCCGGCCTGTCCCGCCAGCAGCAGGCACCCATACGCAACAATCTTGTCCATCCTCATGGCACTTCAACTAATGGTGGATCAAGCGCCTCCGGCCAACGACAGAACAGAGATAAGCCTTCCGTATTAAAATTCCAAATGGAGCGCATGGTTTTCCTGCTGTATGCGTGTTGTGCATGTTCGTTGGGTGTATCATCGCTCACGGGGCCAAAGCTGGGCTGTCCATGTGGATGCCACAAGGTGTCTTTTCACCTGCATGGTCCCACTGTTTTGCACCTGCCACGTATCGGGAAAATGGGCATGCGTTCGTGCAGGATCCCGCGTGATGGGATGGGAACGTCCACAGGCAGGTGCATGGGTCGTGGCTGCCGCACACAAGACCCGCTCGCCCTCAGACAGCGCACCACGCTCCCATGGCCCACCCTTCCACTGCGCTGAGCCTCATGTTGCGCCCCGCGCAGGACCGGAAAGAGGCACTCCCCTTACCGTGTGCATCCCGTCATCACAACCCCAGAATAGTGAACTCGTCCGCATCCAGATGCGCGGGGAACTTCTCCCTGAACGCAAGCAGATCGGCGCTGCTCAAGGTCACGTGGGCCAAGCCCTCGGTGGCGGGCGGTACCGAAGCCAGCTCTTCGCCCCGGTGATCGAGCACCACGGAATCGCCGGTGTAATGGTGGCCCCTGCCATCCATGCCCACGCGGTTCACGCCCACCACGCAAGCCAGGTTCTCGATCGCCCGTGCGCGTAGCAAGCTGCTCCAGGCATGGCGGCGCGGTTCCGGCCAGTTGGCCACGTAGAGCGCCAGGTCGTAGTCGTTGCGGTTGCGGCTGAACACGGGGAAGCGCAGGTCATAGCACACCTGCAGCAGGATCCGCCAATCGCGGAACTCCACCACCGTGCGTCGCCGACCCGCCGCATAGTGCTGCTGCTCATCGGCCATGCGGAACAGGTGCCGCTTGTCGTAGTGGTGCACGGTGCCATCGGGCGTGACGAACAGGCCCCGGTTGTACAGGCCGGTCCCTGCCCGAATGATCGCACTGCCATAGATCGCCGCATCCATGCGGTGTGCCTCTTCACGCATCCAGGCCACCGTGGGGCCGTCCATCCCCTCGGCCAGTTCATCGCTGCGCATGGAGAAGCCCGTGGTACACATCTCGGGCAGCACCACCAGGTCCGTGGTGCCGCGCAACGGGGCCAGCAGCCCGGCGAACATGGCACGGTTGGTGGCGGCATCCTCCCAGTGGAGCATGCTCTGTACGATGGTGAGCCTCAGATCGCGCATAGCCGTTCAATGGCTGCGTCCAAGGTAGCATCGGTCTTGGCGAAGCAGAACCGCAGCAGGCGGCTGTCCACCGGCGGCTCGGCGTAGAACGGCGACAGGGGGATGGAGGCCACGCCATGCTCCCGGGCCAGGCGCTCGGCGAAGGCCCGGTCGGGTTCGTCGCTGATGGCGGAATAGTCGGCCAGCTGGAAGTAGGAGCCTTCGCAGGGCAGCAGCCTGAAGCGCGACTGACGCAGCCCGCCGGCGAAGCGGTCGCGGCGTTGCTGGAAGTAGGCGGGCAATCCCATGTAGTGGGCGGGCTCGGACAGGTAGCCGGTGAATGCGTGCTGCAATGGATGGCTCACACAGAACACGTTGAACTGATGCACCTTCCGGAAGAGCGCCATCAGCTCACGCGGGGCGTACACGTACCCCATTTTCCAGCCGGTGGCATGGAACACCTTGCCGAAGCTGAACACCACGAAGGCCCGTTCGCGCAGCCCGGCATGGGCGATCACGGAGGCGTGCGGTTCGCCATCGAACACCATGTGCTCGTACACCTCGTCGCTGATCAACACCGCGTCGGTCGCCGCGATCGCCGCGTACAATGCGTCGAGGTCGGCGGCCCGCAGGATGGTGCCGCCCGGATTGTGCGGCGAGTTGATCATCACCGCCCGGGTGCGCGGACCGATCGCCGCTTTCACCGCAGCGTGATCCATGTGCATGGTGGCGTCCAGCGGCACATGCACCGGCACCCCGCCGAAGAGCCGCACGGCGGGCGCGTAGCTGTCGTAGGCCGGGTCGATGATCACCACCTCGTCACCGGGATGCACAATGGCGCCCAAGGCGGTGAACAACGCCTGTGTGGCACCGGCGGTGATCGTCACCTCGGTACCGGGATCGTAGGCATGGCCATAGAGCCGATGGGCCTTCGCGGCCAGCGCCTCGCGCAAGGCGGGCAGGCCGGGCATGGGCGCGTATTGGTTGTGCCCGCTGGTCAACGCGGCGTTCACCAGTGCGATGAGGGCCGGATCGATCGGTTGCTCCGGGAAGCCCTGGGAGAGGTTGATGGCGCCCACGTCCTGCGCCAGTTGGGTCATGATGGCGAAGATGGTGGTGCCCACGCCGGGCAGTTTGTCGGCGGGTACCGGCACGGTGGTGCGTATGTGCATGATCGGCCCGAAGCTATGGCAGGAACAGGCATCAAAAAGAGCGGGGCCATAAGGCCCCGCTGCGGTTCTTTCGGGATGGACGGGCTATTCCTTGAAGCCCGTGAGAATGGCCACGCAACCCACGTGCACCATGTCCGTCTTCGGCCTTTCGGGCACCCATACCACCACTTTCATCCGGGTGGTGCCGGCGGCTTTGAGGTCGAAGTGCGTCTTGGGCTCATCGGCCAGGCTCTCGAAGACGACCTTGTTGTCGGCGTCCACGAGCTTCCAGTTCACCTCGCCGAGGATCGGATGCACGCAGACCATCACACGGTACTCCTGCCCCGCCAGGAAGGTGAGCTGCACCTCGGCCTCCTCGCCGGGCGCCAGCTGGGCACCGTTGAACGATTCGTTGAACTTGTAGGGGGCCAGGCCGGGCACGCATTTGTTCTTGGCGAAGCTGCGGCACTGGGCCTGGGCACCGATGGAAAGGACGAGGAAGACCGCGGCCATGGCGGTCCCCACGAGGGTGTGGCGTCGTTGGGTCATGGCGTTGGTCAGTTGATGTAATCGTTGCGCACCTGGGCCACCTTGTCGCGGATGGCCAGCAGCTGTTCATCGGTCAGGTCGGCCGCCGGGGCGCCGGCACCGACCACCGTTACGCCGTTCTCCTGGGTCGCTTCGCCGCCGGCGGGCCCGCCCACATCGGCGAACAGGTCGGCCAGGGCCCGGAGGTCGGCCAAGGGGCCGACCAGGGTGGGGTCGTCCGGGTAGGTGCCCACCAGGTCGATCAGGTCTTCCAGGGCGTATTTCTGGTCCGCCACGCGTTGCCGCAGCTCGGCGGAGGGCTTGGCGGCGGCCACCTGGGTGGCGATGTACAGGCCCTCCACCCAGCCGCCGATGAACATCAGGGCGCTGATGTTCTCACGGCCGTTCTCCTTCAGGTAGGCGTCCACGTCCCAGTATGTGGAACTGACGATGTTGAGCAGGGAGTCGCGGTCGTTCACGTGGCGTTCCATGCGTTCCAGGGTGGCCTCGTTGAACACGTCGGTGACGCCGAGGCTTTCGGCCAGGCGCTTGGAGCAGGAGGTGTAGAACATGCTCTCCTGGGTCTGGTTGAACACGCTGGCGTAGCTCAGGTCCGCGCCGTACACGCCGAGGTTGAGCGCCTGCTTGCTGGCCACGGTGTAGCGGTCCACGTTCTTCACGTCATTGGGGAGCCCGTGGTCGTACGCGGCGCCGGCGCGCTTGAGCAGGGCGGCGGTCTCCATGGGCGAGGGGATGCTGTAGAAGATCTTGCGGCCGGTGCGCTGGCGGGCGTCCTCGAGGCCGTCGGCCGTGCCGGGGTTGAGCGTTTCCTGTGGCGGGGCGTCCCCGCCGCATGCGGAGATCAGGACCGCGATGGCGGCAAGGGCCGGCCACCGGGGCTTCAGGGGTCTATGCATGGTCGATGGGAGAATGGGTAAAGGTGCCTTCTCGTGCGGACGGATCTAATGGGCCTCGAGCCAGTTTTTCCCCAGCTCCATGTCAACAACGAGGGGTACCTCCAGGGCCATGGCGCCTTCCATTTCCGCACGAACGAGGCGTTGTACGGCATCGGCCTCGGATCGTTGCACGTCGAGCACGAGCTCGTCATGCACCTGCAAAAGGAGCTTGCTGCGCAGGCCCTGATCGTGCAGGCCGCGGTGGATGCGCACCATGGCGACCTTGATGATGTCCGCGGCGGTCCCCTGCATGGGGGCGTTGATGGCGATGCGCTCGGCCTGGGCGCGCACGGTGTTGTTGCCGCTGGTGATGTCGGGCAGGTAGCGGCGGCGGCCCAGCAGGGTCTTGATGTACCCGTGGGTGCGGCAGAAGCCGATCATCTCGTCCATGTAATTGCGCACGCCGGGGAACTGGGCGAAGTAGTCGTCGATGATCCGTTTGGCCTCGCCGCGCGGTATGCCCAGGGTCTGGCCCAGGCCGAAGGCGCCCTGTCCGTAAGCGATGCCGAAGTTCACGGCCTTGGCGCGGCTGCGCTGCTCGCGGGTCACTTCGGCGATGTCCGTGTTGAAGACCTTGGCGGCCGTGGCGGCGTGGATGTCGAGTCCCTGGCGGAAGGCGGCGCGCATGTTCTCATCGCCGCTCATGTGGGCGATCACGCGCAGCTCGATCTGGCTGTAGTCGGCGCTCAGCAGCAGGTGGTCCGCATCGCGTGGCACGAAGGCCTTGCGGATCTCGCGGCCCTTCTCGGTGCGGATGGGGATGTTCTGGAGGTTGGGGTTGTTGCTGGCCAGGCGGCCGGTGGCGGCCACGGTCTGCAGGTAGGTGGTATGCACGCGGTGCGTCACGGGGTCGGCCGCCTGGGGCAGGGTGTCCACGTAGGTGCCCTTGAGCTTGCGCAGGCTGCGGTAGTCCAGGATCAAGGGAATGGCCGGGTGGGCCTGGGCCAGCTCCTGCAGGATGTCCTCGCTGGTCTGGTACTGGCCGGTCTTGGCGGTCTTCTTCACCTTGTCGCCGCCCAGCTTCAGGGTCTCGAAGAGCACGTCGCCGAGCTGCTTCGGGCTGTCGATGTTGAACGGCACGCCGCACGCGCGGTGGATCTCGTCCTGCAGGCGCACCAGGTCGTTGCCCAGCTCCTCGCCGAACTGGCGCAGCGCCTCGATGTCCAGCCGGATGCCTTCGCTCTCCATGTCGGCCAGCACCTGCACCAGCGGCATCTCCACGTCGGCGAACAGGTCGTGTACCTCATCGGCCCGGAGCAGGGGCCCCAGCTTCTCGTGCAATTGCCAGGTCACGTCGGCATCCTCGGCGGCGTAGTCCTTCACCAGCTCCACGTCCACCTCGCGCATGGTCTTCTGCACCTTGCCGCGCCCCTTCTCGCCGATCAGGGCGGAAATGGCCATGGGGCGGTAGTTGAGGTGGGTCTCGCTGAGGAAGTCCATGCCGTGCTTCTGCACATCGGGCTTCAGCAGGAAGTGGGCGACCATGGTGTCGAACAAGGGCCCCTGCACGCGCACGCCGTAGCGCTGCAGCACGCGCAGGTCGTACTTGGCGTTCTGGGCCACCTTGCCGATCGCCTCGTTCTCCAGGACGGGCTTGAAGATGTCCACCACCCGCTGCGCTTCGGCCGGGTCGGCGGGCACGGGCACGTAGTGGCCTTCGTGGGCCTTCCAGCTGAAGGCGAGGCCCACCAGTTCGGCCGTGCGCTCGTCGATGCCGGTGGTCTCGGTGTCGAAGCAGAAGCGGGGCTGCTTCTTGAGCCGGGCGGCCAGCATGTGCATGTCCGCGCTGGTGCGGGCCATGTGGTAGCGGTGGGGCACGGTGTCGATGGTGCCCATGTGGCGCAGCTCCACCTCCCCGTCGGCGTTCACGTGGGTGCCGAACAGCTCGGGCTGCGCGCCTGCCTGTCCGGTAGGCAGGGCGGGGGCTCTGCGCCTGCCTGTCCGGTAGGCAGGGCGGGCGGCGGGGGCATCGGCCTCGGTGCCCCCGCCCAGCACCTGCTTGATCAGGGTGCGGAACTCCAGCTCGCTGAACACCTCGGTGATCTTCGGGGTGTCCGGCGGGTCCAGGTGCAGCGCGGCGTGGTCCAGTTCCACCGGCGCGTCGGTGATGATGGTGGCCAGGCGTTTGGACATGATGCCGGCCTCGCGGTTGGCGGCGATCTTCTCACCGAGCTTGCCCTTGATGTGCGCGGCGTTGTCCAGCACGGCCTCCAGGCTGCCGTACTGCTGCACCAGTTTCATGGCGGTCTTCTCGCCCACGCCGGGGATCCCGGGGATGTTGTCCACCGCATCGCCCATCAGGCCCAGGATGTCGCGCACCTGGTCGGTGCGTTCCAGCCCCCAGCGTGCGCATATCTCGGCCGGCCCCAGCACCTCGGGCGGCGATCCGGCCCGGCCGGGCTTGTACATGAGCACCTTGTCCGTCACCAACTGCCCGAAGTCCTTGTCCGGCGTCACCATGTAGGTGGTGAAGCTCTGCTGCTCGGCCTGCTTGGCCAGGGTGCCGATCACGTCGTCGGCCTCGTAGCCGTCGCTTTCCAGTATGGGTATGTTGAAGGCCTCGACGATGCGGCGGATGTACGGCAGGTTGCTGCGGATGTCGTCCGGCGTCTCCTGGCGGTTGGCCTTGTATTCGGTGAGCTCCTCGTGGCGGCTGGTGGGCGCGGCGGTGTCGAACACCACGGCGATGTGGGTGGGCTTCTCGCGCTTGATCAGGTCCAGCAGGGCCAGGGTGAAGCCGAAGGCGGCGCTGGTGTTGAGGCCCTGGCCGTTGATGCGCGGGTTGCGGATGAAGCTGAAGTAGGCCCGGTAGATGAGCGCGTAGGCATCGAGCAGGAACAGGCGCTTGTCCTCCGGTGGCGGGGTGCCGGTGGCGGTGGTGCGGGGCATGGCGCCAAGGTAGACCGCCGGGCCGGGCGGGGGGTCAGTCGATGAGCCTTTCCTGGAGCAGGGCGGCCTTGCGCGGGCCCACCTCCTGCACCAGGTCCACGGGGTCGGCCTCGCGGATGCCCTTGATGCTGCCGAAGCGGGCCAGCAGCTTGCGCGCGGTGGCCGGCCCGATGCCCGGGATGTCCTCCAAAGCGGTGCGCACCGTGCGCTTGCTGCGGCGCTGCCGGTGGTGCGTGATGCCGAAGCGGTGGGCCTCGTTGCGCAGTTGCTGGATCACCTTCAGGGTGGGGCTGCGCTTGTCGATGTGCAGCGGGTAGGGGTCGCCGGGGAAGTAGATCTCCTCCAGCTTCTTGGCGATGCCGATCACGGCCAGGCGGCCCATGAGGCCCAGGCGCTCCAGGGCGGCCACCGCGGCGCTGAGCTGGCCCTTGCCGCCGTCGATCACCACCAGCTGGGGCAGCGGCGCACCCTCGGTGAGCAGGCGGGTGTAGCGGCGCGTCACCGCCTCGTCCATGCTGGCGAAATCGTCCGGGCCGTCCACCGTGCGGATGTTGAAGTGGCGGTAGTCCTTGCGGCTGGGCTTGGCGTCCTTGAACACCACGCAGGCGCTCACCGGGTCGGTGCCCTGGGTGTTGCTGTTGTCGAAGCACTCGATGTGGCGGGGCGCTTCGGCCAGGCGCAGGTCGGTGCGCATCTGCCCGAGGATGCGGTCGGTGGCGGCCTCGGGGTCCACTAGGCGCTGTTGCTTCTGCTTGTCGGCCATGAAGAAGCGCGCGTTGCGTTCGGCGAGTTCCAGCAGCTTGCGCTTGTCGCCGCCGTGGGGCACGGTGAAGCGCAGGCCGGGCACGTCGATGCCGGGGTCCATGGGCACGATGGCCTCGGGCGCGGCGCTGGTGTAGCGCTGGCGCAGCTCGGCGATGGCCATCTGCAGCATCTCCTGGTCGCTTTCGTCCAGCCGGCGGCGCAGTTCGATGGACACGCCGTTGACCACGGCGCCGTCGATCACCTGCATGAAGCTCACGTAGGTGGCGGTGGGGTCGCTGAGCAGGCCGTAGATGTCCAGGTCGCCCAGCTCGGGGTTCACCACCACGCTCTTGGCGCGGTACACCTCCAGGCGGTGGATCATCTCGCGGCACTCCTCGGCCTGCTCGAACTCCAGGCGTTCGGCGTGCCCGTTCATGCGCTCCTTCAGCAGGCGCAGCAGCCCGCTCACCCGGCCCTTCACGATCTCGCGCACCTGGGCCATGTTGGCGTCGTACTCGGCCGCGCTCTGCAGGCCCTCGCACGGCGCCTTGCAGTTGCCGATGTGGTATTGCAGGCAGCGCTTGTACTTGCGCTGTTCGATGTGGCGCGGGGAGAGGTCGTAGTTGCAGGTGCGCAGCTTGTAGAGCTTGTGTACCAGGTCCAGCACGGTGCGCATGGTGCGCACCCCGGCGTAGGGCCCGTAGTAGCTGCTGCCGTCGGGCTCGGGGTTGCGCATGCCCTCCACGCGGGGCATGTGCTCGTTGCGGATGCGGATGAAGGGGAAGCTCTTGTCGTCGCGCAGCAGGATGTTGAAGCGCGGCTGGTACTCCTTGATCAGGCTGTTCTCCAGCAGCAGGGCCTCGAACTCGGTGGGCACCAGGATCACATGCACATCGGCGATGCGGCGCACGAGCAGGGCCGTCTTGCCATCGGGGTGCTGCTTGGCGAAGTAGCTGCCCACGCGGTTGCGCAGGTCCTTGGCCTTGCCCACGTAGAGGATCTTGCCGTCGGCGTCGAAGAACTGGTACACGCCGGTGCTGTGGGGCAGCAGGCGCGCCTTCTCGCGTACGTCCAGTTGGGCCATGGCCCGCAAAGGTCGGCACGGGCGCGCGGGCGGCATGCGCACCGGTGGCCCCGCGGCGTCAGATGATCAGCATCGCGTCCCCGTAACTGAAGAAGCGGTACTTGTCCTTGATGGCCACCTTGTAGGCGTTCCACACGTGCTCATATCCGCCGAATGCCGCGACCTGCATGAGCAGGGTGCTCTCGGGCATGTGGAAGTTGGTGACCATGCTGTCGGCGATGGAGAACTCGTAGGGCGGGAAGATGAACTTGTTCGTCCACCCGTTGAGGGGCTTCATGTGGTTCTCGGTGCTCACGCTGCTCTCGATGGCGCGCATGGTGGTGGTGCCCACGCAGCACACGCGCTTGCGGGCGTCCTTGGCGCGGTTCACGATGTCGCAGGCATCGCGGGTGATGATGGCCTGCTCGCTGTCCACCTTGTGCTTGGTGAGGTCTTCCACCTCCACCGGGCGGAAGCTGCCCAGGCCCACGTGCAGGGTCACCTCGGCGAAGTTCATGCCCTTGAGCTCCATGCGCTTCATCAGCTCGCGGCTGAAGTGCAGGCCGGCGGTGGGCGCGGCCACGGCACCCTCCTCCTTGGCGTAGATGGTCTGGTAGCGCTCGGCGTCGCTGGGTTCGGTGGCGCGGCGGATGTAGTGCGGCAGGGGCGTCTCGCCCATGGCGGTGATGGAGTTCTTGAACTCCTCGTACGTGCCGTCGAACAGGAAGCGCAGCGTGCGGCCGCGGCTGGTGGTGTTGTCGATCACCTCGGCCACCAGCTCATCGTCCTTGCCGAAGTACAGCTTGTTGCCGATGCGGATCTTGCGGGCGGGATCCACGATCACGTCCCACAGCAGGCTGTCGCGGTTGAGCTCGCGCAGCATGAACACCTCGATCTTCGCGCCGGTCTTCTCCTTGTTGCCCCACATGCGCGCGGGGAACACCTTGGTGTTGTTCAGGATGAAGGTGTCCCCCTCGTCGAAGTAGTCCAGGATGTTCTTGAACTTCTTGTGCTCGATCTTCCCGTCCTTGCGGTGCAGCACCATCAATTTGCTGCCGTCGCGGTCCTTGGTGGGGTAGAGGGCAATCTGTTCCTTGGGGAGGTCGAATTTGAATGCGGTGAGCTTCATGATGTGTGCAGGGCTTACGGGCCCCGGGTCCGGCTGGAAAGGGGGGCGAAGATAACGCCATGCCGAAGCGGCCGTCAATGACGTTCGTCTGCGCTGGTAACCGATTGATGATCAGGTTCGTCCGCTCGCCCGGGCGGGGTTCGGGCCGGGCGGGCGGGAAGGGCGGCCGTGCGCTGCGCTCGTTCCGGCCCGGCCCTCGGCCGCCCGGCGGTCCACGGCCCGCCCCTACCTTCGCCACCTGCTTCCCATGGCCGTACCGCGCGCCTTCCGTGTCCGCACCCGCACCGCCGCCATCAGCACGGTGATCGGCATCGCCTTGGTGCTGTTCATGCTGGGGGTGCTGGGCTTCCTGGTGCTCAACGCCCGCGCGCTGGAGCAGTACTTCCGGGAGAACGTGCGCGTGGAGCTCTTCCTGCAACGCGGGTTGAAGGAGGTGGACATCATGCAGTTCCGCAAGGAGCTGGACACCGAGCCCTTCACGCGCAGCACGCGCTACGTCACCGCCGAGGAGGCCGCCGAGCTGCTGAAGCAGGACCTGGGCGAGGATTTCCTGGGCGTGCTGGGCAGCAACCCGCTGCTGCCCTCGGTGGAGCTGGGCCTGGCCGCCACCTACGCCCGGCCGGACAGCCTGCGGTGGATCGTGGAGCACCTGCGCAAGGACGCGCGCGTGCAGGAGGTGGCCTACAACGCCGCCGTGGTGGAGAACATCGAGACCAACATGGGCCGGCTCACCTGGATCGTGCTGGGCTTCACGGTGCTGCTGCTGATCATCGCCGTGGCCCTGATCGACAACACCATCCGCCTGGCCACCCACGGGCGGCGCTTCCTGATCCGCACCATGCACCTGGTGGGCGCCACCAAGTGGTTCATCCGCCGGCCCTTCATGGGGCAGAGCTTCCGGCAGGGCATCACCGCGGCCGTGCTGGCCATGGGCCTGCTGGCCGGCGCCCTGCACCTGGCCCGCCGCTACATGCCCGACATGCTCGCCTTCACCGACATGCCCACCCTGGCCCTGGTCTTCGCCGGTGTGCTGCTGCTGGGCGTCATCATCGCCGTGGTCTCCACCTGGTTCGCCGTGGGGCGCTACCTTCGCATGAGTTCGGAAGACATGCACTGGAGCTAGCCCCTGCGGCCGCTTCCCCCTAAAACCCGCACGCCCCACATGGCCCGCAACCAAGCCTGGAACGACATGCCCTTCACCGGGGCGAACTACAAGCTGCTCATCATCGGGCTGGTGATCGTGGTGGTGGGCTTCATCCTGATGAGCGGCGGCGGCAGCGGCGATCCCAACGTGTTCGACGAGCGCTCCATCTTCCATCCGCGCCGCATCACCGTGGCCCCGATCGTCACTCTCGTGGGCTACCTCTTCATCGTGTACGCCATCCTCAAGCGCGGACGATCGGACA
>JAVFAQ010000047.1:0-13030 GCA_034002325.1 Flavobacteriales bacterium
CATGCACCTCGGAACCCCGGGCCAGGCCGTCGGTGCTTTCCATGCTGATGGCGCGCACGGTGTCCTCACCGATCAGCTGCTGGGTCTCCAGCACCAGCACCGAGCCATCGGCGCGGGCCACGTGCAGGGCGTCGTAGATGTTGGGGAGGTCCTTGCTTCCCTCGAAGCGAACGTCGACCACCGGTCCGATGACCTGGACGACCTTTCCGATGTGCTTGGCCATGAGCGTTTTGTGCGATCCGGGGAGGTCTGCTCCCGCTTTGCGGCCGCGAAGGTAGGGCTTGGCGCCCGAATGCGCAGGCCCGTTCGCAACTCGGCCTTCCCCCGTGCCGGACATGCGCTTCCCGGGCGGTCCGCCGGCGCCCCGTGCCCGACATTTGCCCCGGCCATGCGCATCCACACGGACATCGCCGAGCTGCGGGGCATCCGCTGCCCGGTGCTCACCACGGGCACCTTCGACGGGGTGCACCGCGGGCACCGCATCATCCTGGAGCGCCTCGTGGCCCGGGCCCGCGAGGTGGACGGCGAGAGCATGCTCTTCACCTTCCACCCCCACCCGCGCATGGTGCTCGACCCCGGGGCGGCCGGCCTGAAGCTGCTCAGCACCCAGGAGGAGAAGACGGCCCTGCTGCGCGCCACCGGCCTGGACCATCTGCTGGTGGTGCCCTTCTCCCGCGATTTCTCGCGCATGACCGGCGAGGCGTACGTGCGGCAGGTGCTGGTGGGCGCCATCGGGGTGCATGCCGTGGTGATCGGCCACGACCACCGCTTCGGGTGCGACCGCGGCGGCGACCTGGCCCTGCTGCGGCGCATGGGCCCCGAGCTGGGCTTCCGGGTGGAGGAGATACCGCCCCAGGAGGTGGACCATATCCTGGTGAGCAGCACCCAGGTGCGCCAGGCCCTGCTGCGGGGCGACGTGCGGGTGGCCAACGAGCTGCTGGGCTACGACTATCCGCTGAGCGGCGTGGTGGTGAAGGGCGACCGCATCGGCCGCACCATCGGCTTCCCCACGGCCAACATCGGCGCCATCGACCCCGCCAAACTGGTGCCCGCCCAGGGGATCTACGCCGTGCGGGTGCGGCTGCCGGCCTCCATGCCGCGGCACACCCTGGGCGGCATGCTCTACATCGGCCCACGCCCCACCCTGGCCGACGGCGCCGGGGAGGCTCGCGTGGAGGTGAATATCTTCGGCCTGCCCCCCGCCTTCGCCACCGGCGGGCGCGAACTGTACGGAGAACCCCTCACCGTGCGTTTCGTGGAACGGGTGCGCGGCGACCGGCGCTTCGACGACCTCGAACAGATGCGCACCCGCATGGAACTGGACCGGCAGGAGGCGATGGCCATGTTGAACGACCATACCGCATGAGGGCGTGCCTGGCCATGCTCTGCGCAGCGCTGGGCTGGGGCATCACCGCCCAGGCCCAGTTCCTCCCGTCCGCCGCGCTGGACACCGCCCGCACCTTCCGCAGCCTGGAGCGCGCCCTGAAGCACGACGGGCCGGTGTACCGCCTGGACCTGAGCCGCAGCAAGCTCAAGGAAGTGCCCGAGGAATTGCGCCGGCTGCCCCACCTCAACGCGCTGGACCTTTCCAACAACCGCCTGCGCGACCTGCCGGATTGGTTCGGCGACCTGCAATACCTCCAGGAGCTGCGCCTCTCGCGCAACAAGCTGGTGGTGTTCCCCCACGTGATCTGCAAGTTGCGCCACCTCAAGCGGCTGGACATGGCCCGCAACGCCCTCAACGGCCTGCCCGAGTGCATGGGCAACCTCAAGGAACTGGTGTCCTTGGACCTGTGGAGCAACGACCTGGTGGACCTGCCGGAGGAGATCGGCGGCATGGAGTCGTTGCGCTTCCTGGACCTGCGGGTGATCCAGTTCGAGCAGCCGGACATGGACCGGATACAGGAGCTGTTGCCGCGCACCAAGATCTGGTTCAGCCCGCCGTGCAATTGCGGCATGTGAGGCCCATCCATCCGGCGCCGTGGAGACCTGGATCGCGATAGAAGCCCTGGCCGTGGCGGGCAACCTGGCCTACACGGTGCTGCTCATGCTGGAGAAGCGCGTGGGCTGGCTCTTCGGCATGGCGGGCTCGGCGCTGGGCATGGCGCTGTTCTGGCACCAGCACGTGTACGCCCAAGTGGTGCTGAACCTGGTGTACGTGGTGATGGGCGCCTACGGATGGTGGGCGTGGGGGCGCAACGGCGGGGCGGAGCCGCCGATCGTGCGGTGGAAGTGGCCCGCGCACATCGCGGTGCTGGCGGGCGGGGCGGCGGCCGCGGTGGTGCTCGCCCTGCTGGCCGGCCTGCTGCCCGATGCCCGGCACGTGGGCCTCGACGCCTCGGTCACGGCCTTCAGCCTGCTGGCCACCTGGATGCTGGCGCGCAAGGTGCTGGAGAGCTGGGCCTGGTGGATCGTGACCGATGCCGGCGCGATCGTGCTGTACCTGCTGATGGGCCTGCACCTCTACGCCGGGCTGTACATGGTGTACGTGGGCCTCTCCGTGATCGCGTTGGTGCGCTGGTCGCGGTCGTATGCGCGGGGTGCCCAAGTGCGAGGGTGAGAGAGTGCTAGAGACCCGGATCCCTCGCACCCTCGCACTCTCGCACCCTCGCACTCTTTCACTCTTTTGCCCTCGCCCGAAGGGGGTCACTGCTTCACGAACCGCGCGCTATGCACCGCCCGGTCCGTTCGTACATGCAGCGTGTAGGTGCCAGGGGCAAGCCGGTCCACACGGAGGTCGATCCGATCGGTCATGCGCTGGAATGGGAGCTCCATGATGCGGCCGGTGGCATCCACGGCTTGTACCCCGCGTACATCCGGATCGGACAGGTGAACGCTGGTCCGCTCCATGGCGGGGTTGGGCCAGGCCGTCAAGGTGCCCGCCGCATCGAGCTCGCCCACGGAGACGTTCACCGCGATGTCCACCTGCGCGATGTGATGCAGCTCGCCCATGCTCGATGCGTTGAAGGCCCCGCCGAAGACCACCTTGCCGGCATGCACCGCCACGGCATGCACATCATCGTACACCACGATGACCGGGAAGGCCAGGCCGCCATCGAGCAGCAGGCCGCCGAGGTGGGTGCCGTAGATCATGAAGTTGTCCACCAGGAAGCGGCCACCGAAGGCCAGCCCCGCGCCGATGTCCGCCAAGCTGCCGATCCAGGCGTCCTCCTCCGCGCCCTGCGGCCCCACGCCCTGCTCGCCGAGCAGCGGTTCCCAGGCCAGGTCGTCGCCGACGCGCGCCAGCCCGAAGGCGTATGCGCCGTCCACGTAGCGGTCGCCGCCGGCGTAGAGCATGCCGTCCTTGTGCAGGAAGGTGCGCACGGTGCCGTCCAGGCCATCGCCCACCGGCGTCCAGTCGTTGCCGGTGAGCCGGGCCACATGCTGCAGCAAGGGGTCGGTGGTGCCCGCCAGGCCGGTGAAGGCGCCGCCCGCCACCAACTGGCCCGCATGGCCGCCCAGCGCCAGCACGGGAGCATTGAACGGTTGGCCCACCACGGACCAAATACCGCCTTCGAGCCGCGCCACGAGGTGGTCGATCCCGGCGAAACCGGCCATCTCACCAGCGGCATGCAGCGCACCATCATGCACGTGCAGGGCATGCACCGCCGACCATTTGCCTTCCAATGCGTTGGTGAAGGTCCATGCGCTGCCGTCCCAGCGGGCCAGGTCGTACGACCCGTTGAGCAGGCTGCCGCCCACATGGACGGCCCCATCGAACTCCACCGCACATTCGATCGTGCCCGCCACACCGTCACCCAGCGCATGGTACGCCTCGCCGTCCCAGACCGCCACGTTCAGGGCCGCGGTGCCGCCCGCCTGCGTGAAGCTGCCGGCCACCAACAGGTCGCCGTTGGCCAAGGGCAGCGTCACGGTCACCGGTCCGTCGGTGCCGCCGCCCAGCGGGGAGGTGAGGATGTTCGGTGGATAGGCCGGTTGGACCCATGCAAGCTCGTCGGCCGTGAAGCCATGTGCGCCCGCCCATTGCGCCACGGGCGCGCGGAAGCGGTCGTCAGCGATGATCTCCGCCACGTAGGCGGTCTCCATCGCGGCATCGATCCCTTCGGCCAGGTCGCGGTGGCCGCTCTCGATCATCATCCAGCCCACCGCGCAGGCCGTGCCGTACGGGTCGATGAAGACCGGGTTGCGGAACGGCAGCACGTGGTTTTGCGGGAAGGTGCGGGCATCCGCGTAGTCGCCCAGCCGTTCCAACAGCGCCATGCGATGGCGTAGTTGCCCGGCGGAAAGGCCCTCGGGGATGCGCTCCATCAAGGTGGTGCGCACCCGGTGCAGGTGGGTGGCGATGCGCTCGGCCTCATCGGCGAAGCGCACCGGGCGGTCGTCACCGGGCGCAAGGGGGTGCATGTGCGCCCATTCGGTGTTCACCTCGTGCATGTGGGCGTAGGCGGGCGCGGGCGTGCCGGGCGCCAATTGGGCCGAAGCGGCGGTGGCCGTGAGCAAGGCCAGGGCGGGGAGGAGGCATGTCTTCATGGGTTCGTGTCGATCGGTTCTGTGGGCAAGACGCCGCAGTGCCCGGCTTCGCTGTCCGGCCCCCGGAATTTACTTTCGGCCTCACCGCCACATCACACGCCCATGCTGAAGATCGCCGTCGTAGGACCCGAGAGCAGCGGCAAGACCGCGCTCGCTGAAGCGCTGATGGTCCACTACCGCGGCGGCTACATCAGCGAGGTGTCGCGCGAGTACCTGGAGGAGATCGATCGTCCGTACGTGGAGGACGACCTGCTGGAGATCGCCCGTGCGTTGCAACGCCTGCATGGCGGCGCGGCGAAGGTGGCCCGCGAGCACGAGGCGGCGATCAGCGGGCAGGCCTTGCAGGAGGTGAGGCGTGTGCGCAGGCCCATGTTCTACGATACCGATACGCTCAACATCAAGATCTGGAGCCAGGAGAAGTACGGCCGCGTACACCCGGAGATCGAGCGCATGGTGCGCGACGTGCGCTACACCTGGCGCCTGCTCTGCCGCCCCGACATCCCCTGGGAGCCGGATCCCTTCCGCGAGAACCCGCACGACCGCGACCGCCTGTTCGCCGTGTGGGAGCGTGAGTTGAAGGCACACGGCTTCCCGTACACCATCATCGAAGGCGACCGGGAGCAGCGCATGCGCACGGCGACGAACATCGTGGACGTGTTGCTGGAGGGGCGGGAAGGACAATGAGGTGAGGATGACCTTGCCAGCTACCGCCATTTCGATGGGTTCTCCGCGATGTATCGCGCGATCCGTTCGAATTCGCCGCGCGTGGTGCGAATGATCCTATCGTGGTATCCGGGTTGCCAGTATCGGCGGCCCGGTGTGTGGTCCAGTCGGTTCAGTTTGTAGGTGACCGCCGCCTTGAAGGAGGATATGATGACGCCCAATGTGCCACGGCGTGGTCCGGTTGACAGTATGCCCCCGGTTCCTGGAACGCTGGAATGGTCCGCAGTCGGCCGTGGCTGCGCATCCGTAGCGCCGGCCCTCAGGGCCGACCCATCCGGACCCAACAACCGCCGGTCCAGTATCAGGATCGCATGCAAGTGATCGGGCATCAATTGGACCTGGTCCAGCCGCAGATGCGGAAAATGGTCCGGCAACGCATGCCATTCATCAAGGGCCATTCGGCCAGCCGTATTCGGTTCCATGCGTGCATCGGGACCGGCACCGACGATCTTCCCGAACAGATGCGACCGCCCCAGGGTGCATAGCGTCACGAAATAGGCACCGTGCCGGTAATCGTGGCCGCGTAGGCGGGGATGGCGATGGGTCTTGGCCGGGCGCATGGCGAGTTCCCGAATATCGGGGATCTTGCGGGGTGGGGGTAGGTCGACCCGGAGGGTCGACGGTACGGGTGCATTGGGAGAGATCGGTGCGTTGGTCCAAGTCCCCGATCTTCTGATCTTCACCTACCTTCGTCCCGTCTTGCAACGGGGTGCCCCTCAAAAGGCTGAGATCATACCCGAAGAACCTGGGCAGGTAATGCTGCCAAGGGACCAGACCCACCGCTTGTGGGGCTCCTCCGTGCAACGACGACCGACCCGGAGGAGCGACCATGCAACACATCCTTTCCCTTTCCGCCGCACTGCTCATCGGCTCGTGCGCATACGGCCAGACGCACCTGAGCGGCACCATCACCGGTGCGGCCAACGATCCCTTGGAGGGCGTCCACATCGTGGTGGGCGATGCGCATGACTTCGGCGCCACCACCGGGCGCGATGGGGGCTACGCCATCACCGGCCTGCGTCCCGGCATGGCGCGCGTGCGGCTGTCGTACATCGGCCACCTGCCCCTGGACACCATGTTGCAGCTCGCAGCGGGCGGGAACACGTTCAGCTTCGCCATGCGCATCAACGCCACGGCGCTGCGCGAGGCCGAGGTGAGCGCCCTGCGTGCCGGCGATCGCGCGCCCTTCGCCAAGAGCATGGTCACACGCGAGGAGATCCAGCGCATCAACACCGGCGTGGACCTGCCCTACCTGCTGGACCTGCAGCCCAGCGTGGTGAGCACCAGCGACGGCGGCACCGGTATCGGCTACACGTACATGCGCATCCGCGGCAGCGACGCCACGCGCACCAACATCACCCTCAACGGCGTGCCCTTCAACGATCCCGAGAGCCAGGGCGCCTTCCTCGTGAACATGCCCGACATCGCCAGCAGCGCCGAGGACATCGAGGTCCAGCGTGGCGTGGGCACCAGCACCAACGGCCCGGCGGCGTTCGGTGCGAGCATCAACCTGCGCACCACCAGCGTGCAGCGCGATGCCTGGGGGCTTGTCAGTGCCGGGGCCGGATCCTTCAACACGCAACGCTACTCGGTGAGCGCGGGCACCGGCCTGATGGGTGCAGAGGATGCATCGAAGTTCAGCCTCGACATGCGCCTGTCGTCGATCACGAGCGATGGCTACGTGGACCGCGCCACCGCCGACCTGAAGAGCTACTTCCTGCAAGGCGCGTGGATCGGCAAGTCGCGCTCGTTGCGGTTCATCACTTTCCGGGGGAAGGAGATCACCTACCAGGCGTGGGCCGGCGTGGACCCCGCGATCCTCGACACCGCCCGCACCTACAACCCGTACAGCTACGCCAACGAGGTGGACAACTACGACCAGACGCACTACCAGCTGTTGTTCGATCAGCGGATCGGTGAGAAGGCGAACTTGAACATCACCCTGTTCCGCGTACTGGGCCAGGGCTACTTCGAGCAGTTCCGCGCGGACGACGACGTAGACACGTACGGCATCGCACCGGCGACGATCAACGGTGATACCATCACCACCACCGATATCATCCGCCGGCGCTGGCTGGACAACACGCTCACCGGCGCGAACATCAGTGCCGACATCAAGCTCGGCGCGCACCGCCTCGTGCTCGGCGGCAACTTCAGCGATTACGCGGGCGACCACTTCGGCGAGGTGATCTGGGCGCGCTACGCCGGTGACCTGGACATCCGCGACCGCTACTACGACAACGATGCCCGCAAGACCGATGCGAACGCCTTCGCGAAGCTGACATACGCCGTGAGCGAGAAGCTCGATGTGTACGGCGATGCGCAGGTACGCCGCGTGTACCATTCCTTCCTCGGCTTCAACGATGCGCTGGAGAATATCACGCAGGAGGTGGGCCACACCTTCTTCAACCCGAAGGCCGGTGTGCTGTGGCGCGTGCATGAGGGTGGCCGTGCGTACGCCTCGTTCGCCGTGGCCAACCGCGAGCCCAACCGCAACGACCTGGAGGAGACCACGCCGCAGAGCCGTCCCACCAGCGAACGCCTGCTGGACTATGAGCTGGGCTACGAGCGCCGCAGCGGCCGCTTCAGCGCGGGGGCCAACGCCTACTACATGGACTACACCGACCAGCTCGTGCTCACCGGCGAGCTGAACGATGTGGGCGCCGCGCTGCGCACCAACGTGGCCAGCAGCTACCGCGCCGGTGTGGAACTGATGTTCGCCGTGCAGCCCGTGAAACGCCTGCTCTGGCGTGCCAATGCCACCTTCAGCAGCAACAAGGTGCGCGACTTCACGGAGCATGTGGACGATTGGGACACCTGGGGGCAGCGCGCCATCGACCACGGCGATACCGACCTCGCGTTCTCACCGGCGGTGATCGCGGGCAGCGAGCTGGGCTACCGCCTGTGGGAGAAGGCCGGGAAAGGCCGTGCCGGGATCACCCTGGTCACGAAGTACGTGGGCGACCAGTACCTCGACAACACCGGCAGCCGCGATCGCATGCTCGATGCCTACCTCGTGAACGACGTTCGTGCGAACGTGACGCTCCTCCACCTGAAGGGCGTGCGTTCCGTGGACATCAACCTGACCGTGCGCAATCTGTTCGGCCAGCTGTACGAGAGCAATGGTTGGGTGTACAGCTACTTCGAAGGCGACCGCCGCATGGAGATGATCGGGCTTTACCCGCAGGCGCCGCTGAACGTGCTGGGCGGGGTGGCAGTGCGGTTCTGAACGTCCGACAGGCTTCCGGCCTGTCACCGGAACACGAAGCCGCCCGGGATCCTCCCCGCCAGGAAGTCGCCGATCGGCGCACCGTCCGCCGCGTACCGGAAGACCACCCCGCGCTGCACGTAGTCGATCGCATCGGCCACGTACACCGTACCGTTGTTGGGATCCACGCCGAGGCCGTAGAAGTTGCGTCCGTTGGCCGGGATGAAGGGCGCCACGGGCAGGGCGGTGTCGGTGACCGCCATCCGGTACACGTGCTGGTCCAGGAAGTAGAGCACGCTGTGGTCGCCGTTGGTGGTGAGCCGCCAGGGATCGTGCGATGCGGACGGGAAGGGGAAGGCGGCCTCCACCTGCCGGGCGATCGGGTCGATGCGGTACAGCGCGGGCAACGTGCCGGCACCGCCCATGCAGGCCACCCACAGCTTGCCGTTCGCATCCTCCACGATGCTGTTGCCGCCCCGGCTCACCGCGATGCTGTCCACCAGCTGGTCCGTGGCGGTGTCGATCACGTACACGTAATTGCGGGTCTGCGCGGTGACGAAGGCCTTCCCGTAGGCCAGCGCCGGTTCCTCCGTCCAGCCCGGGCAGGGAATGCTGCCCGTGATGCTGTTCGTGCTGAGGTCGATGACGGTGAGGGCGTTCGCCTGCATGTCGGTGACGTATGCCTTGCCGTTGCTCACCGCCAGGAAATGGCGCGGTGAGGTGAGGCCGGTGATGGTGGCCGTGGCGATGAAGCTGTTCGGGTCCACCACCACCACCTTGCCCGAGTTGTTCACCACCACGTAGCCTTTGCCATTGAACAGGCGCATGCTCTGGCACACATCGCCGAGCGACATCCCGTTCGCGGGCTCATAGAGGTCTTCCACCACGTTCCCGCTGGCGATGTCGAAGTAGCTCACGCCCGCATTGCCCCAGCCGAAATTGCCCTCGTTGGTGATGTACACACCGCCCTCGCCCACGGTGATGGGCTGGTCGGTCGGCGGTTCGGGCTTGTCCTTGCGGCAGGCGGTGATGAGGGCCGCGCCGATCAACAGCGGTAGGAGCTTGCGGATGTTCATTGCACGATCAGTGGACGGCTCACGTGCCCTTCGTCGGTGGTGATCGACACGAAGTAAAGACCGGCAGGCAGTCCTTCAAGGTCCAGCACGATCCGGTTGCGTCCGGCGCTGCCGCCCGTTGCCGGGAGCCGCCGTGCAACACGACCCGTGGCATCGCTCAACGTGACGCCGACCGCTGCGGATCCACTCAACGTGCAGTACAATGTGCTGCGTCCTTCCGCCGGGTTCGGAAAGAGCCGCACATCCAACTGCACGGCGAACAGTTCATCCACGTTCGTCGCCAATTGGTGGACCACGCCCACGCCATCGAGATCGAAGCCGCTGGAGGCGAACGGTGTGTTCCACGGATCGTTCACCTTGTTGCCGAGGTGGTCGTGCGTGGCGTATGCGTCCTGAATGCATCCCACCACGTCCACGATGCGCACGTGCGTGATGGCGTCCACATCAAGGCCCGGCTCACCGGCCAGTTGTTCCAAGTCGAAGGGCGTGCCGAACTGGGCGCGGTACTTCCCGGCGAGGTTGTCGATCTTGGTGGCGTCCACCGCGCCGAAACCGTCGATCTGCGTATCGGTCTGGGTGAGCGACGTGGCGGGGAACCGGTAGAAATCGGCGCCGTTGCTGCTCACTTCCACGAAGGCGAGTTCCAGAAAGATGTCGTTGAAGCCGTTCTCGAACACGGCGAAGTCCCAGCCCGGTCCGTTGATGATGGGCTGCGCGAAGGTGAGCGTGGCCATGCCCCCATCGCCGAGGCTGAGCACGTTGCCGTTGGGCATGCCCACCACGTTCGCCTGCACGCCCACGCTGGCCAGCCCCAGTTCGGGGTCGCTGATGTCCTGTGGGCCGCGCACCACCACGCACCCGGTGGCCCATGCCACGAACGCGCTGCTGTCCTTGTGCATGGCGGTGGTGCCGGGCTGCCCGGCAGGTGGCGGGAATTGGGCGCTGGCCGTGAGTGTGATGGACATGAGCGGCACCCATGGCATCATGCGTTGAAGGAAGATCATCGTGTTGTGGAGTGGTCTGTTGGGAAGGAGGATGGGAGTGTGAAAGAGATGGGGGCGAGGGTGAAAGAGTGGGAGAGGGAGCGGGCGGCGGGTGCCCCTCTCGCCCCTTTTCACTCTCTCACTCTCTCCTGACATCGGGCCGATCAAAATGGAAGCGGATGCCTGCCTGATAGTTGCGCAGGGGCATGGGGCGGCTCAGCATCACCTCGTGATCCGTATCGAGCAGGTTGTTGGCATGCGCGAACACATCGGCCTGCCAGCGTGTCTTCTTCACCACGCGCACCGAAGCGGATGCGTTCAACAGCCAATAGGGATCGAGGAAGTCGCGGTTGTCGGTGCTGGTGTAGCGGTAGCCGGTGTAGGTGGTGGAAAGGATGAACGATGCGCGCGCATGCTCCACCCCGATCCGCGCGTTGCCGCTGTACATCGGCACGTAGATCAGCTGCTTGTCCACGCTGGCGTCGTGCGGGCCGGTGGCGATCTGGTTGGTACTGACCACGTGGTTCGTCACCACGCCCAGCTTGTAGGTGCATGTGCCGCGCTTCCACGCGATCTCGGAATCGGTCTCCACGCCGCGGCTCCATACCTGCATGATGTTCTGCGGGGTCCAGTACGCCGGGCCGGGCAGCCAGATGATCCAGTTGTCCAGCATGCGGTTGAACCATGTGATCTCGCTGCGCAAGGCGAACTGCTTCACCGTGCGTTGCAGCGCCACGCCGACGTCGGCGCTCCAACCGTCCTCGGGCAGCAGTGCCGGGTTGCCGCCGGGCAGCCAGTACAGATCGTTGAAGGTGGGCACGCGGTAGACACGCGCCGCATGCGCCTTCAATGTGGCCCATGATCGCAGCCGGTATTCCGCGCCGATGGAGCCGGTGAAGGGTACGGCATTGCCAACCATCCATTCCTGGCGCGCCGATGCCGTGCCGGTGAAACGTTCCTTCGCCGGGCGGTAACGGTACATCGCGAAGAGCGCGCTGCGATCCTGCCGCGGATCATCCGGGTAGCCATCGGTGAGCGCCCGTGCATGCGTGTGGTTGACCCCCACATCGACCGCATGCGGGCCACCGGGGCGATAGCGCATCTCGGCCTCGGCGATCGACTTGCTGGCGCGGCTCAGCGCGGGATCGGCATCCTGCGCGGCGTACCAATCCAACCGCTCGTTGAACCACGCGGCACGGACGGTGGTGGCCCAGCGGCCGGTGCTGCGCTGCCAATCGGCCATCAGGCGGTGGCTGGCATCCAATTGGTACGCGGTGCCGGCGTGTTGCAGGCGCGTGGGCGGTATGCGCCGGTCGCTGTCCTGGAACCAGTAGCGCAAGCCGATCCGCTGCGTGGGCGCGATGCGTAAGTGCTGTTCGGCGATCACGCCGCGCCGTTCCATAGCCGCGTTGGTCTGCGTGCGCTCCACGGGACCGGCCGGTGTGGGCTGCATGTAGGTGAAGCCGTTCAGGGCATCGGCGTTGTAGGCCGCGATGATCGTGACCCAGCGTTCCTTCGCCAGTTCCACGCGCAGACGTTGGCGCCGATCGCCGAAGCTGCCGAAGCCGATGCCGCCATCCACGTGCAGGCCGCGACCGAAGCGCGGTGTGTTGCTCAGGTGGATGGCGCCACCCACGGCACCACTTCCCCACAGCGCCGTGCTGCCGCCGTACTGCACGCTCACTTCATCCGCCACGCCCACGGGGATCAAGGACAGGTCGATCTGCCCGTTCATCGGGCTGTTCAGGTCGAGGCCGTTCCACAGCACGGCGGTGTGGTTGGCGCTGCCGCCCCTGAAGGACGTGGTGGCCAGGCTGCCCAAGCCGTAGCTCTTGATGAAGACCGGGCTGGCGTTCGCGAGCAGTTCGCCGAGATCGGCCGCTGCATAACGCGCCATGGTGCTGCTGTCCATCTGCTGCACTTTGGTACCGGCGGCGAAGCTCTTCAGCCGTGTGGCCGATACCTCGAATTCCTTCAGGAGAAGGGTGTCGGCGGGTTGCTGGGCGAACGTGGTGGTGGAGAGGAGGGTGAAGAAGTGAAGAAGTGAAGAAGTGAAGAAGGGTGCACTTTCCCGCTCTTCCACCGTCGCACTCCCGCACCCGCTCGCTCCATCACCTGCCCGAAGGAGCGATGTGAGGAAGCGAAGAGGACAGGCGCCCATCCTCTTCACCTCTTCACCTCTTCTCCCGATCGCGCCCATCGCGCTTATTGCACGACGACCGTTCGCCTCACATCGCCCACCTGCAGCACGTACAGGCCGGCTGCGAGGTCATCCACGTTCAGTGTGGTGAGCAGGCCTGTGGTGTGGCCGGTGTATACGCGTTGTCCGGCGAGGCCGGTGATCGTCACCGGCACGTTGGATACAGCCTCCGTGCGGATCGTCAGCACGTCCGTGGCGGGTTGCGGGTACACGAGCAGGTCGTTCGCGCGCTGTTCGGCGATCGATGTGCTGCCCGTTGCGGCCGCCGGGTAATAGGGCCGCTGCGCGGGTGCGAAGTCGGTGTACGAGCAGCCGAACAGGTCGCCGTCGGCCACGGCAGTGCCGATGC
>JAVFAQ010000048.1:0-12866 GCA_034002325.1 Flavobacteriales bacterium
CCCCAGCGGGCTGAGGTAGGTGCGCTCGCCGCCCAGGTCGACCTGCGGCTCGTACATGCTGAAGGTCTTGGTGCTGGCGGCCATGGCCAGCAGGGAGGGGTCTTGCAGGCCGCTCACGCGCATGGCCAGCACCTCCTCCTTCTCGGCCGCCGGCGGGATGAAGCTGCGCTTGGTGGCGCTCTCGATCAGCAACAGGTGCTGTCGTTCCAGCCATTCGATGGCCTGCTGCTCGCCGGTGTCCAGTTCGGCGTACCGTTCGGGATCGTGCCGCACGGCGCTGTCCACGGCGGCGGTGAACACGGTCTTGCTGTAACTGGTGTAGCGGTGCGGCCGGTTGCGCAGGGCATCGTTCTGCCGGCGGTTGGCGCGCACCCGCTCGATGATGCGGTGGGCGGGGTTCTCGCCGGGGCGCACCTCCACGGCGGCCAGGTCCACCGCCGTGCGTTGCATGCCAATGGCCAGCGGGGCCCCGGCGGTGTCCACCCGCAGATGCATCGGCGCGTGGCCCACGTAGCTGAAGCGCAGGTGGGCCGGCAGCGCGGCCACGTGCAGCACGAAGCGGCCGTCGATATCGGTGGTGGTGCCCTCGCGTTCGCCATCGACCACCACATGCACGAAGGCGAGCGGCTCGCCGGAGACCGCGTCATGCACCCGGCCGCTGATCGCCACCTGGGCCAGGGCGGGCCAGGGCAGCAGGGTCATCAGCACAAGCAGGAGCGATCGGGTCATCACCATGTGCGGGACGGGCAACGGCGCCGAAAGTAACGGGGGCGGGAGGGAGGCGGCACCCCGGCCCCGGCGCCCGCGCCCCGCCTATCTTTGGCGGCAACCCCTTGGTGATGATCGATATCGTGAAAGCCGCGCGCCCATCGGCCACGCGTGATACGTTGGTGCTGGTCGACCGCACGGCGCAATTGAAGGAACTGGGCCTGGAGACCAAGGAGCAGGCCCGCATGGCCGCGCTGCTGGAGAAGGAGGGCACCTGTGCCACCGGCCGGCACAAGGGGCGCTGGCTGCTGGTGCATCGCGTGGCCGAGGGCGCCCGTGGCCGGCAACTGGAGCAGGCGCGCCGGGCCGGCGACCGCATGGCCGCGCAACTGAACGAGGCCCGTGTGGAAGAGGCCCAGCTCATCGACCTGCACGGCGATGCCGGAACGGCCCTGGCCATGGTGGAGGGGCTGTGGCTGGGCAACTATGTCTTCCGCCGGTACAAGACCGATCCGAAGGGCGCGCCCACCCTGGCCAAATTGCACGTCACGGGCAAGGCGGCGAGCGCGGCGCAGCTGGCCGAGCTGGCCGACGTGTGCACGGCCACCTGCATGGCGCGCGACCTGGTGAACGAGCCGGTGTCCTTCCTCAACGCGGTGCAGCTCGCCGCGGAGTTCCGCACCATGGGGCGCAACGCGGGCTTCAAGGTGCAGGTGCTGAACAAGGCGCAGATCGAGGCCATGGGCATGGGCGGCCTGGTGGCGGTGAACAAGGGCAGCCCCGACCCGCCCACCTTCACCGTGATGGAGTGGGCGCCGCGCGATGCGGTGAACAAGGCGCCGATCGTGCTGGTGGGCAAGGGCGTGGTGTACGACACCGGCGGCCTGAGCCTGAAGCCCACGCCCAACAGCATGGACCAGATGAAGTGCGACATGGCCGGCGCCGCCGCGGTGGCCGGTGCGCTCTTCGCCATCGCCCGCCAGGCGCTGCCCGTGCGCGTGGTGGCCCTGGTGCCCTCCACCGACAACCGGCCCGGGGGCAACGCCTACGTGCCCGGCGATGTGCTGCGCATGCACAGCGGCCTCACCGTGGAAGTGCTCAACACCGATGCGGAGGGCCGCCTGGTCCTGGCCGACGCGATCAGCTATGCCGAGCGCTACAAGGCCGAGCTGCTGGTGACCGTGGCCACCCTCACCGGCGCCGCCATGCGGGCCATCGGGCGGTACGGCAGCGCCGTGATGGGCACCGCGGGCGACCCGGTGTTCCAGCGGCTGGAAGAGGCCGGCGAGCAGGTGCATGAGCGCGTGGCCCGCCTGCCCTTCTGGGAGGAGTACGACAAGGAGATCGACAGCGAGGTGGCCGACATCAAGAACCTGGGCAGCGACCTGGGCGGGGCGCAGACCGCCGGCAAGTTCCTGGCCCGCTTCACCACCCGCCCCTTCGTGCACATCGACATCGCCGGGCCGGCCTTCCTCACCCGCCGCGACGCCTACCGCACCTGCGGCGGCACCGGCGTGGGCGTGCGCCTGCTGTACGAACTCATCAAGCGGCGCGCCCAGGACTGACCGCAAACACCTTCCACCGTGGAAAACCGACCCCTGCTCCGTGTGGGCATCTCGTGCGGCGACCTCAACGGCATCGGCATCGAAGTGGTGCTGAAGTGCTTCGAGGACCCGCGGATGCTGGCCGACACGGCCCCCGTGCTCTATTGCTCCAACAAGGTGGTGAGCCACCACCGCAAGGCCCTGGGCCTGGAAGCGGTGCAGACCCACCGGATCGACGACGCCCGCGAGGCCCTGCCCAAGCGGCTGAACGTGGTGAACCTCTGGGAGGAGGACGTGGAGATCGCCCTGGGCAGCCCGTCGGCGGCCATGGCCAAGTACGCCATCCAAAGCCTGGAGGCCGCCGCGCACGACCTGGCGGCGGGCAAGACCGACGTGCTGGTCACCGCGCCCATCGACAAGCACAGCATGCAGCAGGCCGGCTTCGGCTTCCCCGGCCACACCGAGTACCTGCGCCACATGGCCGGGGGCGACGATGAGGTGCTGATGCTGCTGGTGAGCGGCGAGCTGCGCGTGGGCACCGTCACCGGCCACCTGCCCCTGCAGGAGGTGCCCGACGCGATCACCACCGAGCGCATCATGGCCAAGGCGCGCCTGATGCACCAGAGCCTGCAACGCGACCTGGGCCGCACCGCACCGCGCATCGCCGTGCTGGGCCTGAACCCCCATGCGGGCGACGGCGGCGCCCTGGGGCGGGAGGACAAGGAGCGGATCGCCCCCGCCGTGCGCCGCCTGGCCGAGGAGGGCATCCTGGCCATGGGGCCGTATGCCGCCGACGGCTTCTTCGGCAGCGGCGCCTACCGGCATTTCGACGGGGTGCTGGCCATGTACCATGATCAAGGCCTGGCCCCGTTCAAGGCGCTGAGCTTCGGCCATGGGGTGAACTTCACCGCCGGGCTGCCCATCGTGCGCACCAGCCCGGACCACGGCACCGGACTGGACATCGCCGGCAAGGGCCTGGCCGACCCCGCCAGCTTCCGCCATGCGGTGTGGCTGGCGGGCGATGTGATGCACCACCGCGCGCAGTGGAAGGCGATCACCGCCGACCCGCTCAAGCCGCAGAAGCACGGGAAGGAGCGCAAGGAGCGCTGAGCGGCGGCTTGCATCGACCGGCGGGCCGGATTACCTTCCCGGTCTCCGAACCGGGCCCGCACGGCCCCAGAATCTCCGTTCGCCATGATCAAGAAGCTGTTCTCCGGCCGCCGCCTGCCCGTCGTGCTCGCCGCCGGATCCGTCATCCTGGGCCTCACCGCGTTCGAGGCGGGCGAGGAGAAGAAGGCCGGTCCAGCCATGGACCAAGGGGCCCCGAAAGGCGTGCCCGCAGCGGACTTCGCCAACTTCGAGAGCGGCCACGTGCATCCGCTGGACATGACCCCCGACCAAGGCCGGCTGCTCGCGGTGAACACCGGCAACAACTCCTTGGAGGTCTTCGCCATCATGCCCTACGGACTGCTGCACGAGCGCTCGATCACCGTGGGGGTGGACCCGGTGACCGTGCGCGCGCGCTCCAACAACGAGGCCTGGGTGGTGAACCGGGTGAGCGATGATGTGAGCATCGTGGACCTGAGCACCGGCGTGGTGGTGCGCACCCTGCAGACCGAGGACGAGCCGGCCGACGTGGTCTTCGCCGGGGGCAAGGCCTTCGTGAGCTGCTCCGAGCGCAAGAGCCTGTTCATCTTCAACCTCTCCAACCTTTCGGCGGCGCCCGGCGAAGTGCTGCTGGTGGGCGAGCAGCCCCGCGCCATGGCCGTGAGCAACAACGGCAGCAAGATCTACGTGGCCTTCTTCGAGAGCGGCAACCGCACCACGGTGGTGCCCGGCAACGACTTCATGGCCAATGGCTTCTCATCACCGCAGAACGGCATCTATTCAGGCACCATCATACCCAATGATGTGGCGCGTGCCAGCGGCCCGTACGGCGGGCTGCGGCCGGTGCCGAACGCGGGCACGGGCTTCCAACCGCCCATGAACCCGGAGAACCCGGTCAAGACCGACATGCAGAGCTTGGTGGTGCGGCAGAACGATGCTGGCCAATGGATGGACGACAACGGCGGCAACTGGACGGCCATCGTGAGCGGCGGCCAGGGTGTGCGCAACAACGGCTGGCAACTGCTGGACCATGACGTGGCCGTGGTGGACGTGGCCGACCCGCAGACCAATACGGTGAGCTACCACAAGCATCTGGGCAACATCCTCATGGCCATGGCGGTGAACCCGGCCACGGGCCAGGTGGCCGTGGTGGGCACCGATGCCACCAACCACATCCGCTTCGAACCCAACCTCAACGGCACCTTCCTGCGGGTCAACATCAGCCGGTTCACCCCGGGCAACCAGGCCAGCACCGCCATCACCGACCTCAACCCGCACCTCACCTACCAGACGCCCTCGGTGCCGCCGGCCATGCGCGAGCTCTCGCTGGGCGACCCGCGCGGCATCGTGTGGACGGCCGATGGCACCCAGGCCTACGTCACCGGCATGGGCAGCAACAACGTGGTGCTGATCGATGCCAACGGCAACCGCATAAGCCCTGCGCCGATCGAAGTGGGGGAGGGTCCCACGGGCATCGTGCTGCACGAGGCGGCCGAGCGGCTGTACGTGCTCAACAAGTTCGACGGCAGCATCTCCACGGTGGACATCGGCGCCGGGAAGGAGGTGGCCCGCACGGCCTATTTCGACCCCACGCCCGAGGTGATCAAGAAGGGCCGCCGGCACATGTACGACACGCACGCCACATCGGGCACCGGCCACCTGAGCTGCGGTAGCTGCCACGTGGACTCGCGCTGGGACCGATTGGCCTGGGACCTGGGCGACCCCGCGGGCGAGATGATCACCGTGGGCGGCATCGAGTTCCATCCGATGAAGGGCCTGAAGACCACCCAGTGGCTGCTGGACGTCACCGACAAGGGAACTGGATTCCTCCACTGGCGCGGCGACAAGGAGACCCTGCACGATTTCGCCGGCACCATGGACCACCTGCAGGGCGGTGATGCCCCCATGGACGCCCAGAGCATCGAGGAGCTGAACGACTTCCTGGCCAACACCTACCACGGGCCCAACCCCTACCGCAATTGGCGCACTTCCGGCTCCGGCACCAACCCGCCCTACCAATTGGCCCGCATGAACGCCGCCAATGGGGCGCCCTACGACCGGATCCGCGGGCCGGGAACGAGCTTTCAGCAGATCCGGAATGCCAACGTTCGGCTCTTCTCCGTGATGGACGTGAACTGCACCCACTGCCACCAGATGCAGACCGGCCGCAGCAACCATGTACAAATAGGCAACGAGAACATCGGTGCCGACCTGCGCACCACGTTCCGCAAGCTGGGCTTCTACTACACCGCCAACAGCACCGCCGGATTCGGCATGATGTCCGATGGCGCCTTCGAGACCTGGGTGAACCAGACCGGATGCCTGAACTGCCCTGAAGGTCACTACTTCGGTGATTACCAAGCCGAGCTCATGGCCTGGACCGGTGGCGTGGACCTGAACAACAGCGCGCCCAGCGAGTGGAACGGCCCGGAGCTGCAGCACGCGGACAACCACAGCCTGCCCGCCGTGGGCCTGCAGAAGACGATCAATGGCAGCGCCAGCCCCAATGGCAGCGGCAACAACCCGAACAACGTGGACTGGCTGCGCGACCTGGCCAACGACCAGAGCGAAGAGATCGCGCTCATCGTGAAAGGCATTTGGCAGGGCGAACGCCGCGGCTTCCTCCATCTGGGCGGCAACACCTACCAGCCCGACCTGAACGGGGCGCCCACCGTGACGCACAACCAGTTGAAGAACCACGCGGCGCAGGGCAACCCGCTCACCTGGACGATGGTACACAGCCACGTGGCCGAGCGCTTCGGGGTGGACCGCGACATGGACGGCATCTACGACTACCTGGACGGTGACGTGGAGCTGGACCTGAGCGTGTTCCTTGAAGGGCCCATGATCGGTCCGGTGATGCGTACGGACCTGCGGCAGAACAGCCTGCTGCCCACCACCGACCCCTATGGCTTCGGCGCCATGGCCGCCACCGGCCTCATGGAGCGGGTGGCCGCGTCCGCACCGGTGGACTGGGTGATGGTGCAACTGCGTGACCCCGGCGACCCCACCGCGGTGGTGGATGAAGTGCCCGGCATGGTGCAGGCCGATGGCCGTGTGGTACGTCCCGATGGCGCCACCCCGCTGGTGTTCAGCGACGCTCCGCGCGGCAGCTACCATGTGGCCGTGCTGCACCGCAACCACTTGGGGGCCATGACGGCCGCCCCCGTGGCCTTCGGCACCCAGACGGTCCGCTTGGACTTCAGCGATGCCGCGCTGGCCACTTACGGCACCGATGCGCGCAAGCCCATGGGCGGCATCCGTGCGCTATGGGCCGGCGATGTGAACGGCGATGGCGTGATCCGCTATACCGGTGGCGCCAACGACCGCGACCCCGTGCTCAGCACCATCGGCGGGGCCACGCCCACGGCCACCGTGGCGGGCTACCTCGGCGCGGACATCAACCTCGATGGGATGGTGAAGTACACCGGTGCCGAGAACGACCGGGACAAGATCTTGGTGAACGTGGGCGGGGCGGTGCCCACGAGCATACGGGAGGAGCAGGTGCCGTGATGGGTGTGGGGAATGGGCCGGGGCTATTCGGCCCGCACCAGTTCGTACCGGTAGCGGGGGTCCAGTAACCGTGCGTCGGTGGTATCAAGTGCCACCCGCGTAATGCGCAACGGATACAGGCTCCGGTTCACCGGCTTCTCCATCATATCCAGCCATTGCGTCTCGGTGAAGCGCTCGGGCTTGTTGGCCAGCAGCACGGCGCGGGTGGCGGCGTTGATGGGCCTGGGCTCTTGAACGGGATCGGAAGCCACCGCTTGTGCTGAAGCCGCAGTAGGGAACAACGCAAGGACAAGGAAAAATGCGCGGATGCTCATGGCTCGGTGATGATGATGCGTGTGGAAGCAGCCTGCGCACCCCAGCGCAAGCGGCAATGGTACATGCCCGCCGCTTCGCCTTCCAACCCCACCGCATGCACCTGGCTCCAGGCCGCCAACCGGCTGTGGTACACCACGCGGCCTTGTATGTCCAATACCTCCAGCAAGCCCGCTTCCGGTTGCACGGGATAACTCAAGTTGAACTGCCCGTTGCTGGGGTTGGGATACACCCTCACCCCCGGCCCCTCTCCGGGGGTAAGGGTGGAGTTTGCGGTGAGGGCCAAACTATCGCATACGCTGCCCACCACAGGCCCCAAGTGGTAGTTGGGGTGGTTGGGGAGGGAGTTGGTATAATAGGTAGGTAGCTCCACCCCATGCTGCTCCATGTTACATGCAAAGCCGGGCTGGTCCGGGTCGTGGACCACGTGCAGATGCAGGGTGGAGTTGCCCGTGGCGATGTAGACCTTGCCATCGGGGGCGAGCTGGGCGATGTCAAAGCCGGTGGCGAACGGCGGGGATGGCGAATAGAACCCGTCCCAATGCGCAATGTGGACCATGGAGGCGGCGATGGAGGTGGCTTCGGTATCGAACTGATACACGTCCATCACGGACGAAACATAGAGGTAGCGGCCGCTGGGCGAGAAGGCCACCCCCCCCATGGTGTTGGTGTCATCAATGGGAATATGGACCGGATCGGCGAACAGGCCCGTACAACGGTCAAAGGAGAAGATCTCCAGGTCCTCAACACCCCAATAGTAGGCGAACCTGCGGCCGTCCGGGGAGAAGCATACCTGGCCTACGTCCATGGACCGCGTGATACCAATGGACTGACTGCCGTCCACCTGCACGCCCTGGGGCGTGATCAACAGGCGGTGGAAGACGTTGGTATGGGCCTTGTGGCAGAACACCCACCAGTCGCGGCCATTGGCATGGCGTACTGCGGTGATCTTGCCCACGTTGAGCGTATCCTCGATCAGGATCTGGTTCTTGGTCACCACCGCCCCCAAGGCCCCGTCGAAGGTCATATCGATGGTGGTGAGGTAGAGATATTGTGCTGTTGAGTTGGCCATATCGTCCACCGTGCCGTGGAGCAGGTAGTAGATGTCCGGGTGCTCAGGTTTGGGCGGGAACAAGGCCCCCTGGGACAGGTGTAAGCCATCCGGATAGGAGAACGTGTAGTAGCTCGGGTTCAGATAGGTGCCGTTCTGCATGGTGCTGCCGGTGGCATTGCCAATACGAACATTGTTCGTG
This sequence comes from Flavobacteriales bacterium, assembly GCA_034002325.1. GTDB lineage: Bacteria > Bacteroidota > Bacteroidia > Flavobacteriales_F > PHOS-HE28 > PHOS-HE28. The sequence goes on from JAVFAQ010000048.1 coordinate 8,438, forward strand.
CTGAAGAGCAGAGCACCCGTTGCATCCGTCATGTTGGTGGTGCTACGCCGGTAGTCCATGTCCCGTTGCATGTAGGACACCTCCACTTGGCCATTGATGAAGTTCACATCTGTGCCGCCGAATGGCAATGGACCATGGCTGTCCGTTCCACCCATCCACAGGTTGCTCAAACCTCCCTGCGCAAGAATATGCGGTAGGGTGAGCGCACTACACAAAAGTGTGGCCCACACCAACCTGTATGGCCGGGTCCCCATCGTTCAAGGAGGTCAGCGGGCAATGAACAACTTGCCCTCGCCTACCGGTCGGCCATCCGGGGCCTGCACGTGGTATGAATACGCGCCCGGCGTAAGGCCGGACGTATCCAGCGCATGGCGGGTGGTGCCGGGCGGCACGGGGATAGTGGTTGCTTGCATTCGTGGTAATTGTTGGGGCGAACCTCGACTCTCAGGACAGATGTACGTATTTTATGGACAGAATCCAAATGGTCGGGATCCTTGGGACAGGCAATACTCGATCCGTCGCAGATTCCGCACGTTTGGCGGTGCCACGCCCACGGCCACCGTGGCGGGCTACCTCGGCGCGGACATCAACCTCGATGGGATGGTGAAGTACACCGGTGCCGAGAACGACCGGGACAAGATCTTGGTGAACGTGGGCGGGGCGGTGCCCACGAGCATACGGGAGGAGCAGGTGCCGTGATGGGTGTGGGGAATGGGCCGGGGCTATTCGGCCCGCACCAGTTCGTACCGGTAGCGGGGGTCCAGTAACCGTGCGTCGGTGGTATCAAGTGCCACCCGCGTAATGCGCAACGGATACAGGCTCCGGTTCACCGGCTTCTCCATCATATCCAGCCATTGCGTCTCGGTGAAGCGCTCGGGCTTGTTGGCCAGCAGCACGGCGCGGGTGGCGGCGTTGATGGGCCTGGGCTCTTGAACGGGATCGGAAGCCACCGCTTGTGCTGAAGCCGCAGTAGGGAACAACGCAAGGACAAGGAAAAATGCGCGGATGCTCATGGCTCGGTGATGATGATGCGTGTGGAAGCAGCCTGCGCACCCCAGCGCAAGCGGCAATGGTACATGCCCGCCGCTTCGCCTTCCAACCCCACCGCATGCACCTGGCTCCAGGCCGCCAACCGGCTGTGGTACACCACGCGGCCTTGTATGTCCAATACCTCCAGCAAGCCCGCTTCCGGTTGCACGGGATAACTCAAGTTGAACTGCCCGTTGCTGGGGTTGGGATACACCCTCACCCCCGGCCCCTCTCCGGGGGTAAGGGTGGAGTTCGCGGTGAGGGCCAAACTATCGCATACGCTGCCCACTACTGGCCCCAAATGGTAGTTGGGGTGGTTGGGCAAAGAGTTCATGTAGTAGGTGGGCAGCTCCACCCCATGCTGCTCCATGTTGCACGCAAAACCCGGCTGGTCCGGGTCGTGGACCACGTGCAGATGGAATGTTCCGTTGCCTGTGGCGATGTAGACCTTGCCATCGGGGGCGAGCTGGGCGATGTCGAAGCCGGTGGCGAACGGCGGGGATGGCGAATAGAACCCGTCCCAATGCGCAATGTGGACCATGGAGGCGGCGATGGAGGGGGCTTCGGTATCGAACTGATACACGTCCATCACGGACGAAACATAGAGGTAGCGGCCGTTGGGCGAGAAGGCCACCCCCCCCATGGTGTTGGTGTCATCAATGGGAATATGCACCGGATCGGCGAACAGGCCCGTACAACGGTCAAAGGAGAAGATCTCCAGGTCCTCAACACCCCAATAGTAGGCGAACTTGCTGCCGTCCGGGGAGAAGCATACCTGGCCCAGGTCCATGGACCGCGTGATACCAATGGACTGACTGCCGTCCACCTGCACGCCCTGGGGTGTCACCAACAGGCGGTGGAAGACGTTGGTATAGGCCTTGTGGCAGAACACCCACCAGTCGCGGCCATTGGCATGGCGTACTGCGGTGATCTTGCCCACATTCAACGCATCTTCGATCAGTACTTCGTTCTTGGCGACCACTCCACCCAGCCCGTTGTCCAAGTCCATGTCGATGGTGGTGAGGTAGAGATAATACGCGGTACCCAGAACGTCATCATCAATAGTGCCATGTATGAGGTAGTAGATGTCTGGATGCTCGGGTCGGGGGAGGATCAAATGGGACTGGGAAATATGCAATCCATACGGATGCGAAAAGGTATAATAGCTCGGGTTCAAGTATGTGCCGTTTTGCATGGTGGCACCGGTGGCATTGGCAACGTAGATGCCGTTCGTACTGAACAGGATGCTGCCCTGTGCGTCGGTGATGTTGGCTGCGGACCGCCCGAAATCGATATCGCGATCCACTTGGGATATGTCCAGGCTTCCACTCACGAACTCCAGATCCGTACCGCCCCAAGGCAGACCCCATCCATCATCATAACCGCACAACCAGAGGTTGTTCAGACCTTGCTGGGCAGCAGCTTGCGGCAACGCCGCTGTGCCGCATAGAAGTGCGGCCCAAACCAACTGGCACGTTTGGCCTCGCATCGCCCAAAAGGGTCAGCGGGCAATGAACAACTTGCCCTCGCCTACCGGTCGGACATCCGGGGCCTGCACGTGGTATGAATACGCACCCGGCGTAAGGCCGGACGTGTCCAGCGCATGGCGGGTGGTGCCGGGAGGCACGGTGGCCCGCAGTGCCACATGGCCCACCATGTCGTACACCGTGACATACAATACCGCCCTGTATTCCTTGTCCAGGACCAGCGTCACCTCCGCATGGGCCGGGTTCGGCATCAGGGCCACCCCGTTCATGGCCCGCGTGGCGGCCAGCCGCTTGCCGCCCCCTTCGGGCGCGGCGCATAGCGCCTCATCATCGAACACCTGTGCCCCAACGGCCAGTGCGTGCAGCGAACGCGCCTGGTACACGGCGTTGCCGCCCGCCAGCGGGCATTGGCTGGCAATGGCGTACAGGGCCGCGATCTGTTCGGGTGTGAACATGTCCACGTCCCGGCCGATGGTGGCTGTTCGGATGGTGTTCACCTGCTGGTGGTTGGCCTCGATCGTGGCCGCGGCTGCGATGCCGTTGTTCAAGGCATCCACCTCTGTGGCGATCGTTTCCCGCGCCGTGGCCGCGTTCGCCAGCATGGCCGCGTCGGCCTCCGCCAGCGTGGCCATCTGTTGCTGATGGCCTGCCAGGTCCGCCAGGATCGCCGCGCGCTGCTCCACTGCCAGGGTGCTGTCCGCCAACTGGCCCAGCGCCTGTTGCACAAGCACCGCCAAGGCGACGGCCTGCTCGTGGTTGGCCGCCAGTTGGGCCAGGACTTCATCTTCCAACTCGAACATGCCTGACCGTACGATGTCCAGTTGGTTGAACGCTGCCTGGGTGCTGCCCTGCATGGCCGCGTGGAACTCGAGCAGCCCGGGCTGGCCGTCCATCAACGCCGGCCGGGCATCCAACTTGCGCAGGAGGTCACCCCGCATGATCCACCGCGTTTCCTCCAGGTAGGGGGTCCCCGCCAAACTGTCACCGGCAATAAGCAGGTCCAGTTGCTCCATACCCCCTTCACCACCCATGCCGTTGAATACATCACAATAGTCCTCTGTGCCTGAACATTGGAAGTTCGTACCGGCCATGGGTTGGAACCAATTGCCGGGCCACCAGGAGGGCGGCTGCGTGTTGCCCATGCCGATCATGGCCGGGTTGATGTAGAATGGATTACTCCCTGCATTTAGGGCATTCACATAATACGCCCCCCAGCCACCCAGGGTCTGCGGTGGGTTGTACCACAGGTTGCCTTTGAGGGTTTGCGTGCCGATGATGGCGGTATTGTCCAGGTAGAGGCCATGCTTGTGGCGGCGAATGTGGTTGCCGCGCAGGTCGGTGCCATAGGCGGCCCCGCCAAAAAGGAAGCCGTGGGTGGTGCGATCCACGTTGTTGCATACGAACATGGGATCGCTGCCCATGGCGTTGCGTATGGCCGCTTGGCGCGGGTTGGAGTAGTCTCCTCCCGGCCCGGCAATGGTATTGCAGCTCACCTGGCCGTACCGGCACCCGGTGGTGAGGATGCCATTGTGGTTGTTCGGGTTGTTGACCAGGACCACTGTGTTGTCGGCCACCAGCCAATAATCGGCGGCCTGCAGCCGTATGCCCGTGTGGGACATTTTCTCGGCGGTGTGCCCCACCGAGTTGTTCACAATGCTCGAGTTCTGGTTGAACGTGTTGCCTTCGGCCACATCGATGCCCGCGTAGCTGTTGGTGCAGGTGGTCAATGGCGGACACACGTCCTCGCCGAAGCTGATCGAGTTGCCCGTCACAAGCATTTGGGCGGCCCCGTCGTTCGCCCAAAGCTCCATGCCGCTGTACAGTGCTTTCACGGAATTGTCGTACACCTTCACCGTACGGGAGCCGCTTCGCCGTATGTGGTAGCCCGTGCCCATGCCCGCCCCCCCGAAGAG
>JAVFAQ010000049.1:0-12849 GCA_034002325.1 Flavobacteriales bacterium
GATCTATCGTCGTGATCCCCGGCACCTGCCAGGTCAGGTTGTTGTTGAACAGGCAGCTGGTCACCGTGGCCTCATTGATGCGTGCTCCGGTGCCCATGAAAATGTTGCTGAGGAAGGAGGCGTTGCTCACATCGCTGACCGAATGACCACTGGTGACCGGGCCAAGGAAAATGTTGTTGCGTAGCAGGACAGTGGGTTCCACGGAATTGCGGAGCGCCACTTGGCCGCCCCACGGGGCAATGATGTTGTTGGCGATCAGCACATCGGCCGCCGAATTGTCCAGGTCGATCCGCCCCACGATGTAGTTGTGTCGGAGGACATGTCCGCCGCTGCCATTCGTCGTCCGGACGGCATATGCGGACGGGATCCCCACCTGGTGCAACCGGCAGCGCTGAATGGTGATCTGGTCCGTGCCCAAGGTGGTCCCGGAGCTGGTGGCCGGGTCAACGAACAGCCCGATGATGGTGGAACCCGCGCTGGCGCCGGAGAACGTGATCGCCCCCACGGTGGCGGCGTGCCCGCCGTCCACGGGCCAGGCCCCCTCGCCGATCAAGGTCAGCGACTTGGTCACCGTGAACGATCCATAGCTCAGGTGCGATGCACAGATGTAGATGGTGTCGCCATCGGCTGCGGCGCTCATGGCCGCGGCAATGGTGGCGTGCTGGGCCGGGGTCGTGCCGTTGCTCACGGTATGCACGGCGGCAGGGGCGGTGGTGGCGGCCAGGCAGAGGAAGAGGAGGGCGGATGTGTGTTTCATCGGTCGGGGGGAATGGCTTTGACGGGCGACCACGGAGGCCGATCGTCCGGTTCATCATGTTGGGGTCCGGTGGTGGTCACCGGGCGGGGCTTTCGCGAAAGGCCCGGGTCATCGGCACGGGCATCGATGGAACTCGCGGCAAGGAGCGGGGCGCCGTTCAGGGTCTTGCCGATGCGATGGGCAGGTATGGAAACCGGGGCGGTGGGCATCATGGCGCAGGCCGGTCTTGGATGACGGACGTGCGGATGGTGCTGGCCGCAATCTACACCGACCGCGCCGCCCATGCAAGCGATGGTGCCTGCACCGGCCGCCCTTCCCGCTGTCAGCCCACGGTGGCCAGGCTCACGATGTGGTCCGCGCCCACGTGCCAGGTGCGCACATGGTAGGCCGGGGCCGCCAGCCGTACGAACGCCGGGTGCGCAATGGTGCAGGTGTTCAGCGCGGCGTTCACGCGCAGCACGTGCAGGTCGTCCATGATGCCCACGCCGCTGGCCTTCAGCACGGCCTCCTTGCGCGTCCACAGTTCCAGGAAGCGCCGCTTGGGGTCCACGGAAAGGGTGATGTCCGCGGTCTCTTCCGGGGTGAAGTAGTGCGCGCTCACCGCCGCGTGGTCCACCGTGCGGGCCATGGTCTCCACGTCGGCGCCGATCTCTCCCGCACCGCCCAGGGCCACCAGCACGGCATCCTTGGTGTCGCTCAGGTTGAACGACGGCGCGCCGCCTTCCACGTAGGGCTTTCCGAAGGGACCCCGGCGGAACCGCACCGCGTCCGGCGGCAGGGCCAGTTCCTCGCCCAACAGGGTGCGCAGCCAGCCGTGGGCCAGGGTGAAGCGGTCGCGGTCACGTACGAACCGGAACCGCTGCATCCGTTCGCGCTCCGTGGCGTCGAGCAGCGCCCGGAACTCGGCCATGCGGGGTCGCAACGCGTCGAGCGTGGCGAAGCGGAGCCGTGCCCCGGCATGCGTCCAACTGCCGTCGGCCGCGCACGGCGCCGGTCCGGGCCCCGCGCAATGCACGGTGAGGGTACGGCCGGCCACCGCGTCGTTCATCCCGCTTCGGCCGCGATGTGCCGTGTGGCCGCCTCGATCCCGGCCGCCACGTGCCGGGCGAGCACGGGCGCGTGCGGGTCCTTGATCATGTCGAAATGGTCGCCCGGCGACACGGCCACCCGCAGGTCGCGCACCAGGCCGTCCCAGCCCATGTGCGCCGGCCCCGGCGACCGCTCGGCCTTGATCAGCAGCATCGGCCCGTCGTACGGCCCGATGGTGTACGCGCGGGTGGCCTGGTCGTAGGTGTCGATGATGTGGAAGTGGCGGAGCTTGGGCGGCAAGGGCCGGCCGCGCTGGCGGTAGAACCGCACCGCCCGCCGCATCGCCGCTTTCTTGATCGGCTCGTACCACGTGCTCTCCTCGGCCATCACGGCCCGGTACAGGTCCGGGGCGTAGGTGTCCAACAGCGCCAGGAAGGGCACCTGCTCGCCGGCACGCGCCAGCTGCCGGGCCATCTCGTAGGCCACCAGCCCGCCGAAGCTGAAGCCGCACAGCAGGTAGGGGCCGGTGGGGCGCACCTGCCGCATCTCCTCGATGAAGTGCGCGGCGATGTCCGTCACCGTGGTATAACGCATCGGGTGGCCGTCCTCGCCCTGGTGGAAGAAGCCATGGAACGGCTGGTCCTTGCCCAGGTCGCGCGAGAGGAAGTAGTTGGCCTCGTCGCCGTGCACGCAGAAGAGCGGGAGCTTGCCGCCTTCCTTCTGGATGGTGGCCAGGTAACGGGGGCCGTCGGCCAGCTCCCCGGCGTGGATGCTCGCGGCGAACTGCGCCACGGTGGGGGCCTGGAACAGGGTGTTGAGCGGCAGCTTGCGGCCCGTCTGCTGCTCCACCTGCGATAGCACCTGGATGCCGATCAGCGAGTGGCCGCCCAGGTCGAAGAAGTTGTCATGCACGCCCAGGTCGTCCACGCCCAGGGCCCGGCGCCAGATGGCCGCCACGGTGCGCTCGACCTCGTTGCGCGGGGCCACGTGCTGGGTCTGCAGGGTGCTGGTGCGCATGGTGGGCGCGGGCAGGGCCTGCTTGTCCACCTTGCCGTTGGGGGTGAGCGGCAAGGTGGCCAGCACGGTGTAGAAGGCGGGCGCCATGTAACCGGGCAGGCGCTCCTCCACATGGGCCCGCAGCCGTTCGATGAGGGCGTCGCGCCGGGCGTGGTCCATGTCTGGGTCGAAGTCGCGCGGCACCACGTAGGCCGCCAGCTGTGGTTCACCGGGGCCGTCGCGCCGGGCCATCACCACGGTGTCGCGCACCTCGGGCGAAGCGGCGATGGCGCTCTCGATCTCGCCCAGCTCCACCCGGTATCCGCGCACCTTCACCTGGCCATCGCCCCGGCCGATGAACTCCAATGTGCCGTCCGGTAGCCGGCGCACGATGTCGCCCGTGCGGTAGAGCATCGCGCCGGCCGTCCCGCTGAAGGGGTCGGGCACGAAGCGCTCGGCGGTGAGCTCGTCGCGCTTCCAATAGCCCAGGGCCACCCCGGCCCCGCCGGCGTACAGCTCGCCCTTGCGCCCCGCAGGCACCGGACGCATGGCATCGTCCAGCACGTGTACGGTGGTGCCGCGCAGTGCCCGGCCGATGGGGATGGTGCCCTGGGCGGGCAGCGTATCGATCCGGTGGCAAGTGGTGAAGGTGGTGTTCTCCGTGGGCCCGTACCCGTTGATCAGCACGCCCGGCCCCAGCGCGTGGAAGGCCTTGCGCACGTGGGCCGGGCTCAGCACGTCGCCCCCCGCCAGGATGTGGCGCAGCCCGCGCAGGCGGTCCAAGTGCTCGTCCACCATCAGGTTGAACAGGCCCGCGGTGAACCATACGGTGGTGACGCCATGCCGGCGGACGGTCTGCGTGATCTCCACCAATGTGGGTTTCTGTTGCGGTTGCAGCACCAGCTTCGCGCCGTTGAGCAGCGCCCCCCAGATCTCGAAGGTGCTCGCATCGAACGAGACGTTGGAGAGCTGGAGGAAGACCAGGTCGGGCCCGAAGGGGAGGTAGTCCTGGTCGCGCACCAGCCGCACGATGGCGCGGTGCGGGATGACCGTTCCCTTGGGCGTGCCCGTGCTGCCGCTGGTGTACATGATGTACGCGGGCGCATCGCCGGTGAGGGCGGGCATGGGCGCGGGGCCGGCGGCGCGGGGCGCTTCGTCCACCAGCACGGTGCGCACCCGGTGCGACCCTGCCTGACCGGCAGGCAGGGGCAGGGCGCTGATGAGATGGCGCTGGGTGAGCAGCACCTGCACGTCGGTGTCGGTGAACATGAAGCGCAGGCGCTCGGCCGGGTAGGCGGGGTCCAGGGGCACATAGCAGCCACCGGCACGCAGCACGGCGAGCATGGCCACGATCATGCCGAAGCTGCGGTCCATGCACAGGCCCACGGGTTCGCCGGGGCGCACGCCCAGCTCCACCAGGTGCGCGCTCAGGGCATGCACCTGCCCTTGCAGCTCGCGGTAGGTGAGGCGCGCATCGGCCATCTCCAATGCGATGCGCTCACCATGGGCCGCCGCCACCTGGTCGAAGAGGTCATGCACGGGCACATGCACGGGAGCCGCGCTGGGCAAGCCGGCGTCCGTGGCCGGCGATGCTTCGTCCCGGGCCACGGTGTCGCTCGCCAGCTCGGCGATGGTCGCTTCCGGCCGCTCGGTGATGTGCGCGATCAACGCGGTGAACCGCGCCATCCATCCGCGCACGGTGGCCGCGTCGAACAGGTCGGTGTTGTAGCTCCACTCCAGTACCAAGCGGTCGTCGCCGCCGGTGGCATTGAGGAAGAGCTCGAAGTGCTCGAAATCGCGCGGGTTGCTGATGAAACGATGGGCGATCGCATCGAACCGGACCTCATCGTCCATGTTCATGTCGATGTTGAACACGACCGGGCACAGCGGTATGCGGCCGGGTTCGCGCGGTACGTTCAGCTTGCGCACCAGGGTGCCGAAGGTGTACTTCTGGTGGTCGAAGGCATCGAGCACGCCGGTGCGCCGCGCCTTCAAATGGTCGATGAAGGGCATGCCCTCGTCGATGCGGCTGCGCAGGGCGAGCAGGTTCACGCAGTGCCCCACGAGGTCCTTCATGCCGAAGTCGCTCTGGCCGGCCGCGGGCAGGCCCACGCACAGGTCGTTGTCGCCCGTGAGCTGGTACAGCAGCACCTCGAAGCTGGTGAGCAACGTGGTCACGAAGCTGGCCCCGCTGCGGGTGGCCGTCTCACGCAGCTTGCGCACCAATGCGGGGTCCATCTCCAGGTCCAGCCGGTGGCCGTTGTAGGTCTTCTGGTGCGGGCGCGGCCGGTCCGTGGGCAGGTCCACGCGCGGAAGGCCGTCCTTGAACAGGCCCAGCCAGTAGCCCTCCACCTGGTCGTGCGCACTGGTCCTCGCGAAGTCGAGCTGCGCGATGGCGTAATCACTGAAACGGAAGGCCTCGGGCAGCTCGGGCGCCGTGCCCCGCTTCAAGGCCGAGTGGATGCGGCTCACATCGGCCATGATGACGCCCAGGCTCCAGCCGTCCACGATCACGTGGTGGCCGCTCAGCCGCAGCAGGTGCTTGTCCGCGGCCAGCCGGATCAGATGCACGCGGAAAAGCGGCCCGTTCAGCAGGTCGAAGGGCGTGTGCGTGTCGGCATGGGCGATCGTGTCCAGGCGTTGGTCGCGAGCGCCGGATCCCAGCCCCGACAGGTCCTCGAACGTGAACGGTACGTCCATCTTCTCCTGCACGATCACGCGCAGGCCGTTGGCGCTGATGGTGCTGCGCAGCCCCTCGTGGCGCTCCACCAACAAGTGGATGGTGCGCTCGATCAGGTCACGGCCCAGCTCGCCGGTGAGCTCGAGGGAGACCGATTCGATGTACGCGCAGCTCGCCTCACGGCTCATCTGGGAGGCCACCCACACCTCACGCTGGGCCTCGGTGCTGGGGGCGGTGCGGGCGATGGCCGGACCGCCGAAGGGATCGAAATCCACCGGGTGGAAGGCGGGCTCCGTGATGAATTTCTCCATGGCCTAAAGGGCGTCTTCAAGGACAAGCATCAAATACTTCCCGGCACGTTCCGGATCGGGCACGAACCAGGCACTGTCGCCATCCGGTGTACGGCCTAAGCGGGCACCGGGCACGGGCGGTGCGCTGGCCAGTTCGATGCGTTCGGATACTTGCCGGGCATGGCCGTTCAAGGTACTGTTCACATTCTCGATCGGGTAGGTGCGCTCCGGCATGAAGCCGCTCTCGCGCAGCTCCTTGCAGGTCTTCTCCACCGCGCTGATGATGAACTCCACGTCCGCTGCCGTGTGCGCCGTGGTGATGAAGTGCGGGAAGTCCAGCACATGCACGCCGTGGTAGCGCATCAGCATGAAGAAGAGCTCGGTGTAGTTCACGCTCTCGTCGTACTTCGTCTTGAACGCGCTGCCGAAATTCACCCAGCGGTAGGGGAGCTGGTATTGATCGAACAGGCCGTTCACGCGCGCCACCATGTCCTCGGTGATGGTGTTGAGGCGTTCCTGCAAGGCCGGGCCTTCGTTCTTCATGTACAGCAGCGCGGCCTTCATCGCGGCCAGCGTGAGCGGGTGGCGCACGAAGGTGCCCGCGAAGTAGGTGACGCCGGCGGGCGGTACGCTGTCGTCGCCGTATTGCCAGTGACCACCGTCCAGGGCGTCCATCCATTCGCTCTTGCCGATCATGGCGCCCACGGGCATGCCGCCGCCGATCACCTTGCCGTAGGTGCCGATGTCCGCTTGGATGCCGAACAGCGCCTGCGTGCCGTTCGGGTGCGTGCGGAAGCCGGTGATCACCTCATCGAAGATCAGCGCGGTGCCGTGTTCTTGGGTGATGCGGCGCACCTCGCGCAGGAAGTCCACCGGGCGGAATTCCATGCGGCGGCTCTGCACGGGTTCCACCAGCACGGCCGCTGCTTCGTGGCAACGCTGCTTGATGATCTCCAGGCTTTCCGGCGTGCCGTAGTCCAGCACCAGCATGTTCTGAACGGCCTCGGGCATGATGCCGGGCGCGCCGGGGTAGCTCTTCTTGCTCTTGCTGCCGCGGATGATCACCTCGTCGTTGATGCCGTGGTAGCTTCCGCTGAAGGAGATGATCAGGCTGCGGCCGGTCACCGTGCGGGCCATGCGCATGGCGCCCAGCACCGCTTCCGATCCCGTGTTGCAGACGGCCGCACGTTCGGCGCCGGTCAGTTCGCACAGCAGCTTGGATACCTCGGCGGCCAGCGGATGCATGGGGCCGATCTCGATGCCGGTGTCCAACTGCGTGTGGCAGGCTTCCTTGATGAAGTCGGGCATGTAGCCGAACATCGAGGAGCCGAAGCCGCTGAGGATGTCCACGTACTCGTTGCCGTCGATGTCCCACAGGTGACAGCCCACGCTCTTGTCCACCACAACCTGGTAGATGAGCTCCTTCGTCTGCGGTTTGAAACCGGTGACCACGCGCGGGTCGGCCATCGGTTTGCGGTTCTCCTGCGTGAAGGCCTTGCTCTTCGCGGTCTTCGCCACGTAGCGCTTCACGAAGTCGTCGAACCACGCACGTTGCTGCGGGGTGAAGTCGTCCACCTTCTCCTTGCTGATGCGGGCCTGGGCGCCGAAGACCTTCTTCAGCTCGGGGGCGTCTTCGAGGGCGTTGGTGGTCGTCGCGGCTGGTTGGGGCCGATGATCATCGGCCCGTACAACCGCCGCGCCGTTGCCTCCGCTCCAATGCGGCAGGATATGGTCCGCCAGCTTGTCCAGGTTCGGCAATTCCTCGTTCAGTTGCCGGAACGAGATCTTCACCCCGAACTTCTTCGAGAGTGAAGTGGCCACCTGCGTGAGGAAGAGCGAGTCGAGGCCCATTTCGAGGAAGGTCTCCTCGTTGCTGGCTTCGGCCAGTTCAAGCCCGGAGCTTTCTTCCAGCAGGTGCTTGATCTGCGCGATCAGGGCTTCCTTGGGTGAGAGATTCGCGTCGGCTTGCTGGGTGGCTACTTTCTCACCACTCTTACCACTATCACTACTCTCACTCCGCACCCCCACCAACGCCACGGGATCCACCCAGTGCCTTATTCTTTCGAAGGCATACGTGGGCAAACTGATACGGCTCCGCTCTTCCCGCTCGTAGAACCTGCTCCAGTCGATGAGCACGCCGCTCTGCCACAGGCCGCCCACGGCCTTCAGCAGTTGAGTCAGCTCATTGCCATTGCCTGCGTGATCGCCCAGCGAGGGCACGGCCGCTTGTTTCTTGTTGTCGATGCTTTGCTGGCGGGCGAGCGTGGTGGCCGGTGTGCGCGGACCCACTTCCAGCATCACGCGGTCGGCATCGGTCCAGGCGAACTTCACGGCTTGCGCGAAGCGCACCGTGGCGCGCAGGTGGTCGCTCCAGTATTTCGCGGATACGGCTTCGTCATCCTTCAGCCATTCGGCGGTCACCGTGCTGATGATCGGGATACGCGGTGCGCTCAGGCTCACGCTCTCCACCACCTTCTTGTACGGTGCCACCATGGCGTCCATCATCGGGCTGTGGAAGGCGTGGCTGGTCACGAGCAACTTGCAGGTGATGCCGTCCTTCTCCAGCTCGGCCTGCAGCTTGGCGATCGCCTCGTGCGGTCCGCTGGCCACGCACAATTTCGGACCGTTGTTCGCCGCGATGCTGCACCCGGCGGGCAGTTTCTTCACCACGTCCTCTTCCGCGGTGCGCACGCTGAGCATGCTGCCACCGGGCAGTTCCTGCATCATGCGGCCACGGTCGGCCACGAGCTTCACCGCGTCTTCCAGCGAGAACACACCGGCCAGACAGGCCGCCGCGAACTCACCGATGCTGTGGCCCATCATCGCGTCGGGCGTGATGCCCCAATGCATCCACAGCTTCGCGAGGCTGTAGTGCATGGTGAACAGCGAGGCCTGCGTGTAGATGGTCTGCTTCAGTCGTTCGGCGGCCTTCTCCTCTTCACCGGCTTTCGGGAAGATGATGGCCTTGAGGTCGGTGCCGAACTCCTTGCTGAAGAGTTCGCAGCAGCGGTCGAAATGTTCCTTGAAGACAGGTTCGCTCTCGCAGAGGTCGCGGCCCATGTTCACATACTGCGAACCTTGCCCGGGGAACATGAACACCACGCCTGGCGCGGCCTCGTGCAATTCGCGCGTGCCGATCAGGTTCACGTCCTTGTTGGCGATCGCCTCGATCAATTCACCATGCGAGCCGCCCACGATCAGGCGACGGTGCTTGAAGTGACGACGACCCACTTGCAGGGTGTAGGCGGCGTCAGCCAGTGAAGCCTTCGGGTGTCCTTCAAGCCATGCGCGGAAGTTGTCCGTCATGGCATCGAGCGACGCCTTGCTCTTCGCGCTGAGCAGGAACAACTGCCTGCTACGCGATGTGCTGGAGGTGGCGGCCACCGGCGGTTCCGCGAGGATCACATGAGCGTTCGTCCCGCCCACGCCGAAGCTGCTCACACCGGCGATGCGCGGCGTGCCCGGCACGCGGGGCCAGCTTTCCTTCTCGGTCAATACCCGGAACGGTGAGTTCGCGAAGTCGATCGCGGGGTTCGGTGTCTCGAAGCCCACGTTCGCCGGGATCTTTTCCTCCTTCAGCGCGAGCGCGGTCTTGATGACGCCCGCTGCACCGGCGGCTGGCGTCAGATGCCCGATGTTGCTCTTGATGGATCCGATCACGCAGTGGTGCCCGTTGGTCTTGCCGCCGAACGCGAGCGTCAGCGCCTCCACCTCGATCGGATCGCCCAGCGGCGTGGCCGTCCCGTGCGTTTCCACATACGTGACCTGCTCCGGCGACACGCCCGCATCGGCCTGTGCCATGGCGATCACCTCGGCCTGGCCCCGCACGCTGGGCGCGGTGAAGCTGGCCTTCTCGCTGCCGTCGTTGTTCACCGCAGCGCCCTTCACCACGGCGTAGATGTGGTCCTTGTCGCGCACCGCATCGTCCAGGCGCTTCATCACGATGATGCCCACGCCGTCGCTGAAGCTGGTGCCCTTACCCTCGGCATCGAAGGTGCGTGTGCTGCCATCGGGGCTGTACATGCCACCCTCGTTGTACACGATGCCGCTGTTGAAGGGCACGGTAAGCGCGATCCCACCGGCCAGCGCCATGTCGCATTCGCCATCGCGCAGCGCCTTGAAGGCTTGGGCGATCGCGACGAGCGAGGTGCTGCACGCGGTGTGGATGCTCAACGCAGGACCGCGCAGGTCGAACTCGAAGGCGAGCCGCGTGGCGATGTAGTCCTTCTCGTTGGCGGTCATCACCGCGAAGTCGCCCACCTGTTCGATCAGCTCGGGGTGGCCGATGACGTTGCGCGTGAAGTAGGTGTTGTTGCCCATCCCGGCGAACACGCCGATGAGCCCGGCGAACTGCGCGGGATCGTACGCGGCATCTTCCAAAGCGGCCCAAGCCGTTTCAAGGAACACGCGTTGCTGCGGGTCCATCAGCGCGGCCACCTTGGGGTTCACGCCGAAGAAGCCATGGTCGAACTTGTCGGCATCGGCGATCACACCGCGCGCCTTCACATAGTCGGGATCGTTCTTCACCGCATCGGGGACGCTCGGGTCGATCTCGTCCACCGTCCACTGGCTGATGCTGTTCTTCTTCGCCAGCAGGTTGGTCCAGAGCTCCTCCACATTGGCGGCGCCGGGGAAACGGCCGGACATGCCGATGATGGCGATGTCCCGCTTTTCGGTAGAGACATGTCTCGCCCCTACGCGGGCTTTCGCCATTTCTGCGGGGGACACGGCATTGGCATCGCCTTCGAGGAAGGCCGCACAGGCCCGGATCGTCGGGTGCTGGTACAATTTCACAATGGGCAGCTTCAGACCGTGCCCTTCAAGCTGCGCCACGCATTGGATGCTCAGCAGCGAGTTGCCGCCGAGGTCGAAGAAGTTGTCGTCGATGCCCGTGCGGTCGATCCCGAGCAGATCGGCCCACACGTTGGCGAGCGTCTTCTGCACGGCGGTGGTCGGCGCGGCGTATGCCACATCGAGGTCGGGGCGCTTCACATCGGGCGCGGGCAACGCTTTGCGATCGATCTTGCCACTGGGCGTGCGGGGCAACTCCTTAACTACCACGAAGGCCGAAGGCTGCATGTAATCCGGTAGCAGGGAGGCGAGGTGCTTGCGGAGATCGTTGGTGCTCAACTCGCTCTTCGCGACGTAGTAGCCGATCAACCGCTTCAATCCGGGACGGTCCTCGCGCACGTTGGCCACGGCCTGTTCCACGGCCGGGTGCTTCTCCATGGCCACTTCCACTTCGCCAAGTTCGATGCGGTAGCCGCGCACTTTCACCTGACCGTCGATGCGACCCTTGTAGTCGATCTCGCCATTCGGCAGTTCCACCGCGCGATCGCCGGTCTTGTACATCCTGCCGCCGTTGATGAACGGGTCGGCGATGAAGCGTTCAGCGGTCAGGTCATCGCGACCGATGTAGCCCTTGGCGACACACGCGCCACCGAGGTACAATTCACCTTCCTCGCCTTTCGGCACCGGCTTCATGTCCTCATCGAGCACGTAGAGCTTCACATTGTCGATGGCCTTGCCGATGTTGGGCAGGGCGGGCCAGGTCGAGGGATCGCCTTTGAGTTCAAGCTCGCTCACCACGTGGCCTTCGGTGGGGCCGTACTGGTTGCAGAAGCGAACGCTGGGCAGCTGCTTGAAGAGGTTCGCGATGGCCGGGGTGATCTTCAGTTGTTCGCCGCTGGTGAACACTTCCTTCAATGTGGAAGGCACTTCGCCCGTGCGCTCCACGGCCTCGGCCAGGTATTGCAGCGCCACGAAGGGCACGATGATGCGGTTGATCTTCTCCGCGATGATCTTGCGCAGGAGCTGCGTGCTGTTCAGCCGGTCCTCATCGGTGATCAACACCAGCGTGCCGCCTTGGGCGAACGTGGTGAAGATCTCCTGGAAGCTCACGTCGAAGCTGATGGGGGCGAACTGCAGGGTGCGGTCGCCTTCGCTGCACACGCTGGTGCGCAGCTGCCATTGGATCAGGTTCGTGAGCGGCGCGTGGTGCATGGCCACGCCTTTCGGTCGGCCGGTGCTGCCGCTGGTGAAGAGCACGTAGAGCAGGTCGTCCGCCGTGGCCGGGCAGGGGCCATCGAACAGCGGTCCGGTGTTCAGGTCGATCTCCTCGATCAACAGCACCTTGGCCTGCGTGCCCTTGAAGAGGTGCTGGTGCGCCCTGCTGGTGATCACCACGGGCGGCTGGGCACCTGCCTGCCGGACAAGCAGGTCCTCCAGCATGCCGGCGATGCGCTCGGCGGGGTAGGTGGGGTCGATGGGCACGTAGGCGGCGCCGGCCTGCACGACGCCGAGGACGGAGATGATGAGTTCGGGGGAGCGGTCCAGGCAGAGGCCCACGGTGCGGCCGGGGGCGGCGCCTTCCTGGGCCAGGCGGGCGGCCATGCGGCGGGCTTGTGTGAAGACCGTCTCGTAGGTCCATGAAGTGCCGTCCGTGACCAATGCGATCCGGTCCCGATGGGTCGTCGATCGCGGCTCGGTCATGGCGGACAGGTGGGGAGAGCGCTGTTCCTTCATGCCAGCTAATGCGCTGTGGGTCAATTATATGCTCGTTGTCTGCTCAGTTCGCGTGCGCCGCGTTGTTGATCAGCGTACGGCGAGGTCTGCAACGTTTTCGCCAGCAGATTGTTACCGTTCGTCGAATTCCCACGAAGGTCGCTCTTTCTTGGAAGGCCAAATACGCGGGACCCGCTCAATTTATCGACATAAAGCTACGGCGCATCGGGCTGGTGCCACTTTTGGTCCGGATAGTCCCGATGTCGCCGTCCCGTGACGCCCGCGCCTGGCCGTCCGCACAAGGGCCCGCCCCTTTACCGCTGCATGCGGACCCATTAATTTCGGCCCCCCTTTTCATGCCCGCCCCCCCACTTCGACCACGTGTTCTCGCATTGGTCCTCTGGCTGTTCGTTGCCGGCGGGGTCGTGGGCCAGACCGTGGGCCATGACCGCAGCGTTCGCATGTGGGTGGAGGTGCAGAGCAGCCCGCCGCGGATCACCCTGAATTGGCTGCCCCATGCCAATACCACCGGCTTCACCGTTTGGCGCACCCCGAATGGGGCCGCCACGTGGGGCGCGCCGGTCGCCACCGTG
>JAVFAQ010000050.1:0-12688 GCA_034002325.1 Flavobacteriales bacterium
GGCCGGGATGCCGGCGAGGGCGTCCGGTGCGGCAGGCGATGCGCCTGCCTGTCCGGTAGGCAGGGCGGCGGTGGGGTGCAAGGCGGGGTGGTTCGGGGGCGGCAAGATAAGCGGGGCACCGGCGGATCGAAGGCGTCCACCGATCTCACCGCCCACACGGATCGAACATGCCCATCAGCCCCCTGAGCAAATCGGTAAGATCGGTAAGATCGGTGTGATCGGTGGACCGCATTGAAGTGGACTCGGTGGACCGCATCGAAGGCCGATGGCCGCGCACCCTCGATACCTTCGCCCCCATGCCCATCGACGTGGCCCAAGCCCGCGCCCTCACCCCGGGATGCGCCCACGTGGTGCATTTCAACAATGCCGGCGCCAGCCTGATGCCCGTCCCGGTGATCGACGCCGTGAAGGACTTCCTGGACATCGAGGCGCGCATCGGCGGGTACGAGGCCATGGCCAGCGAGGCCCATCGCTGGGAACGCGCCTACGATGCCATCGCCGAGCTGATCAACTGCACGCGTGCCGAAGTGGCGCTGGCGGAGAACGCCTCGCGTGCCTGGGAGATGGCCTTCCATTCGGTGAAGCTGGGGCCCGGCGACCGGGTGCTGGCCGACCGCGCCGCCTACATCAGCTGCTGGCTCGCCTTCCTGCTGGTGCAGCAGCGCACCGGCTGCCGCGTGGAAGTGGTGCCCGACGATGCCCACGGCCAGCTCGATGTGGAGGCCCTGCGCCGCATGATGGACGGGCGCGTGAAGCTGGTGGCCGTCACCCACGTCCCCACCAGCAACGGCTTGGTCAACCCCGTGGAAGCGGTGGGCGCCGTGGTGCGCGGCAGCGACGCGCTCTACCTGGTGGACGCCTGCCAGAGCGTGGGCCAGCTGCCGGTGGACGTGGAGCGCATCGGCTGCGACATGCTCAGCAGCACCGGCCGCAAATACCTGCGCGGCCCGCGCGGCTCGGGCTTCCTGTACGTGCGCCGATCGGTGCTGCACCGGCTGGAACCGCCCTTCGTGGAGCAGCGCGGCGCCATCTGGGAAAGCCGTGACACCTTCCGCTGGCGCGATGACGCCCTGCGCTTCGAGACCTGGGAGAAGAGCCTGGCCAACGTGGCCGGGCTGGCCGCCGCGGTGGACCACGCCCTGCACTGGGGCATCGAGGCCATCGCCGCGCGCACGGTCGAACTGGCCGCCCGCTTCCGCGCCCAACTGGCCGAACTGCCCGGCATCACCGTCCACGACACCGGCCTGCACCGCAGCGGCATCGTCACCTTCACCCGCGCCGGCACGCCCGCCCGCTCCATCATGGCCCACCTGGCCGCACAAGGCATCAACACCGTGGTGTCCGAGGCCGCCAACGCCAAGCTCGACCTCGAGGCCCGCGGCATCGGCCCGGTGGTGCGCGCATCGGTGCATTACTACAACACCGGTGCGGAGGTGGACCAAGTGGTGCGCGCCGTGGCCGCCTGTCCCGCATAGCCCCCGCACGCCCATGAAATATCCACGATCCACGGCCCTTGCGCGAGGCCCGGCTACTTTCGCGGCGGCCCCTTCCACCGGCACGGGCCGAAGCGACCCATGACCACACACCTCGTCACCGGCGGCTGCGGCTTCGTGGGCCGCAACATGGTCAAGCGCCTCGATGCCCAGGGCGCGCGCGTGCTCTTCATCGACGACCTCAGCGTGGGCACCCACCCGGACACCTGGCTGGGGCAGCGCCTGCGCTTCGAGCACAAGAACCTGCGCATCTACGGCGAGGACGAGCGCCTGGTCTTCCTGCACGCCGACCTGCGCGACGTGCTGCGTGCGCTGAACAAGGACCCCGCGTGGTTCCGCAGGGCCTACGGGCAGGACCTGGTGCATTTCGACGACATCTTCCACTTCGCCGCCATCGTGGGCGGGCGCAGCAAGATCGACGGCGACCCCATGCTGGTGGCGCAGGACCTGAGCATCGACGCGGAGATGTTCCTCTACGTGTGCCGCCACCCGCCCCGCCGCTTCCTCTACCCCAGCAGCAGCGCGGCCTACCCCATCGACCTGCAGACCGCCGGCCACGCGCTGCAACTCAAGGAGAGCGACATCGACTTCAAGAAGATGGGCGAGCCCGACATGACCTACGGCTGGAGCAAGCTCACCGGCGAGTTCCTGGCCAAGATCGCCGCGCAGCACTACGGCGTGCATGTCACCTGCATCCGCCCCTTCAGCGGCTACGGGGAGGACCAGGACCTGAGCTACCCGGTGCCGGCCATCGCCGCGCGCGCCGCCCGCAAGGAGAACCCCTTCGAGGTGTGGGGCACCGGCGAGCAGGGCCGCGACTTCGTGCATATCGACGATGTGCTGGACCTCACCCTGCTGGCCATGGACAAGATCGGCGACGGCCGCGCGATCAACATCGGCATGGGCAAGCTCACCAGCTTCCTGGAGCTGATCGAGGTCTTCACCGGCTTCGCGGGGTACAAGCCCACCATCAAGCCTCTGCTCGACAAGCCCGTGGGCGTCCACAGCCGCTATTGCGACATGAGCTGGGTGGAAGAGCACCTCGGCTGGAAGGCCCGGATCAGCATCCCGGAAGGCATGCGGCGCGTGTACGAGGCGGCCAAGGCGCGCGCCGGGCAGTGAGCGCACCCGGGCCGGCACCCGGGGCCACCGACGATCGTCAGTTCGCCGATGCGCCCGATCGCCCATCTTCGCCCCATGAAGACCCCCGTCCACCCCGCGAACGCCGCGCCGCCCGTGGCGCCCTACACCCCCGCCATCCTCGCCAACGGCACGCTCTACCTCAGCGGCCAGATCGCGCTCGACGCCAACGGCACCCTGCACACCGGCGACATTGCCACCGAGACCCGCCGTGTGATGGACAACCTCGGCGCCCTGCTCAAAGCTGCCGACATGGGCTACGAACACCTGGTGAAGGTCACCATCCTGCTGAGCGACATGAGCCTCTACGGCCCGGTGAACGAGGTGTACGCCAGCTACTTCACCGAGGTGCCGCCCGCGCGCGAGGCCTACGCGGTGAAGGGATTGCCCCGGGGGGTGAACGTGGAGATCAGCGGGGTGGCGGTACGGTGAGGTGAGTGGAACACAGGGAAATGCACCCGTAGGGTCGACCCACCGGGTCGACCAGCACAGGGGCACGCGCCCGTAGGGCCGACCGACATGCGGGTCGACCCACCGGGTCGACCCGCATGGGGAAACCACCGATGCACGGGGATATACCCCAGGGAAATGCACCCGTAGCGCCTGCCGGCCGGCAGTCGGGTCGACCTGCACAGGGGCACGCCGCATCACTTCGTTCGCGGGGACGGGGCAGCTCCCGGAACATGGGTCGCAGCGACTGTCTCGATCAGGAGCAAAGCGCGACCGGGTCGTGGAGAAGCAAGGTGAACAGCTCATCGGTAAGGACCAGAAGGTGATCACGGACCTGAATGTGAACGATGAGACCTTCTTTACGGAGGACAACTTCAACGCGCCCTCCATCAAGCTGGTGTTCAGGCTGAAGTGAGCGGTGAGGCGCCACATGCCGATCACGGCCACGCTCCGATCGTGGTGGGGCGTCGCCCGTACGGGAGCCCCACGACCGTGAACGTCGCGGCAAGCGCCGTCCCGCTGCGCGGGAGTCGAGGTCGGATATCCCTCTGCTTCCTACATTCAGCCCGCCATGCCCAGCCGTTCCCTGTTCCCACCGGAACAACGCACCACCATCCACCTTTCATCCATCAAGGACAACCGGAGCCACGGCAAAGTGGGCGATTGGCTGAAGGAAAAGATCCAGGAAGGCAGTGCATTGAGCATCGTGAGCGCCTACTTCACGGTGAACGCGTACGCCCATCTGCGCGAGGAGCTTGAGGGCATCGACCACCTGCGCTTCCTTTTCGGGGATCCGGCCTTCATCAAGGTGAAGGACGAGAACAAGCCGCGCCGCAACTTCCGGATGACCGACGAGGGCCTGAAGATGGCCGCGCAGGTGCAGCAACGTGCCGTGGCCAAGGCCTGCGCCGATTGGTTGGAGCGCAAGGCGGATATCCGTTCGCTGGTGCGGCCCAACTTCCTCCACGGCAAGCTCTACCACATCGGCAACCCGAACAAGACCGAGGAGGCCATCACCGGCAGCAGCAACTTCACCGCGCAGGGCCTCGGCTTCGGCAACACGCCGAACATGGAGCTGAACATGGTGATCAACGACCGCCGCGACCGGGAGGAGTTGAAGCAATGGTTCGAGGAGTTGTGGAACGATGAGAGCGGCCTGGTGGAGGATGTGAAGCAGAAGGTGCTGGATGACCTGAAGCTCCTGTTCGCCGAAACGCCGCCGGAGTTCGTGTACTTCAAGACGCTCTACCACGTCTTCGAGAAGTTCCTGAAGGACGAAGAGGCGGGCAGTTTGTTGGATGACCGCACCGGCTTCCTCGAGAGCGAGATCTGGAACATGCTCTTCGCCTTCCAGAAGGATGGCGTGAAGGGCGCGATCAACAAGATCAAGGCGCACGGTGGGTGCATCATCGCGGACAGCGTGGGCCTGGGCAAGACCTTCGAGGCGCTGGCCGTGATCAAGTACTTCGAAGGACTTGGCCAGAACGTGCTCGTGCTCTGCCCCAAGAAGCTCGCCCAGAACTGGATGATCTACCAGAGCCGGCGCCTCAGCCCGCTCTCACCGTTCAAGAAGGACAAGTTCAATTACCGGCTGCTCTACCACACGGACATGGGCCGTACGCGCGGCACCAGCGATGTGGACGGTTTCGACATGGCGCATTTCCCCTGGGGGGCCTGGGACCTCATCGTCATCGACGAGAGCCACAACTTCCGGGGAAACCCGGAAATAAGGACCGGCGACGACGGCAATGACAAGTTCAACCGCACGGCATGGCTGCTGAAAAAGCTCATCAGCGAAGGCGTGAAGAGCAAGGTGCTGCTGCTCACCGCCACGCCCGTGAACACCAATTTGCGCGACCTGCGCAACCAGATCAAATTGATCCAAGGTGCGGATGAGGCCACGGCCCAACTATTGAAACGCGCCCAGGCGCAGTTCACCAATTGGGCGGACCCGGTGAAGAACCCGGACCGCAACGTGAAGCAACTGATGGAGCAGTTGGACAGCGCCTTCTTCAAGTTGCTGGACAAGCTCACCATCGCGCGCAGCCGCAACCACATCAAGACCTTCTATTCGGAGGAAGTGATCGGGCACTTTCCCAAGCGTGCGCGACCGGTGTCCATCGCTCCGGACATCGACCTGGAGAACCGCTTCCTGAGCTACGATACCATCAACGATGAGATCCTGAAGTACGAGCTGGCGGTATACAACCCCTCGCGTTTCATCGACGATGCTTGGGTCGCCCACTACGAGCAACAAGCCGCCCTGGAAGGCCTCCCCTTCAGCCAGGGCAAACGGGAACGCCTGCTCATCCACATGATGAAGAAGGGTTTCCTCAAGCGGCTGGAAAGCTCCATCCACAGCTTCGCCGTGAGCATGGAGCGCACCATCCAACGCATCGAGGCCCTGGAGCAGCGCATCAAGG
Source organism: Flavobacteriales bacterium (assembly GCA_034002325.1). Taxonomy (GTDB): domain Bacteria; phylum Bacteroidota; class Bacteroidia; order Flavobacteriales_F; family PHOS-HE28; genus PHOS-HE28. Next base: position 5,507 of record JAVFAQ010000050.1, read on the forward strand.
CGTACCAGAAGATGAAGGCCGCGGCCGCCGAGCTCGAAGCCATCGAGCCGGATGCCGATGAGACCAACGACTTCGATGAGGATGCCGGCCAATGGGAGGTGGGCAAGCGCATGAAGTTCAAGCTGGCCCACATGGAGAGCAAGCTCGACGAATGGCTCAGCGTGCTGGCCAACGACAAGCGCACCATGGTCCACCTGTACAACACGGCCCGGGCAATCGATGCGAAGCGCGATGCCAAGTTGGAGGAGCTGAAGAAGCTGATCACCGCCAAGACCTACAAGCAACACAACCCCGGCAACAAGAAGGTCATCGTCTTCACCGCGTTCGCGGACACGGCCGAATACCTCTACGACAGCCTGAAGGACTTCGTGGCACCGGAGCTCAAGAGCCACATCGCGCTGGTGACCGGCACGAACAACCAGACCACCTTCGGCCGCAACGAATTCAACCACATCCTCACCAACTTCAGTCCCATCAGCAAGCAGCGCGCGCTGAAGAAGGACATGCCGCAGGACGGATGCATCGACGTGCTCATCGCCAGCGATTGCATCAGCGAGGGGCAGAACCTGCAGGACTGCGACTACCTGATCAACTACGACATCCACTGGAACCCGGTGCGCGTGATCCAGCGCTTCGGCCGCATCGACCGCCTGGGCAGCACCAATGCCACGGTACACCTCGTGAACTTCTGGCCCACCGAGGACCTGGACAAGTACATCGACCTGAAGGTCCGCGTGGAGACCCGCATGGCCCTGGTGGACCTGGCCGCCACGGCCGACGACAACCTGCTCACCAACGAACAGGTGGAGGAACTCATCAGCGAGGACCTCAAGTACCGCAATCGCCAGTTGAAGAAGCTGAAGGAGGAAGTGCTGGACATCGAGGAGAGCGGCGACACCCTCTCGCTCACCGACCTCACGCTGGACGACTTCCGCACCGAACTGCTGAACTTCCTGAAGGGCAACGAGGAGCGCCTGCGCGATGCGCCCGAAGGCATCCATGCCGTGGTGCCTTCGCCGGGCCACGCCATGGGCGCCAAGCAGTACGACATGCTGGGCCCCGGCGTGAAGGACGTGATCAAGCCGGGCGTGCTGCTATGCCTGCGCGAACGCAAGCAGGGCGACGACGAGCAGCAGAAGGCCAAGGAAGCCATCAATGTCACCGCGCCCTACTTCCTCGTGTACGTGCGCGATGACGGCACCGTGCGCTTCAGCTTCACGCAACCCAAACAGACGCTGGAGGTCTTCCGCTCGCTGTGCCAGGGAAAGAGCGAGGCCTACATGGAGTTGTGCGAACTCTTCAACAAGGAGTGCGAAGGCGGCATGGACCGCTACAACAAGCTGGTGGAACGCGCCACCACCGACATCGCCGCGCTCTTCCGCAAGCGGGCCGGGACCAAGTTGGGCACCGACCGGAACGCGCTGCTGATCCCCGACGCCCAGCAAGTGTCCACCCCCGATGACTTCGACCTGGTGACCTGGTTGGTGATCAAATGACCCGCATCTTCATCAGCAGCGTGCAGCAGGAACTGGCCCAAGAGCGCCGCGCCCTGAAGGACTTCGTGCGGAACGATGCCCTGCTGGGCCAGCACTACGAGGTCTTCCTCTTCGAGGACCTGCCCGCCACCGACCAGCGCACCGATGCGGTGTACCTGGACGAAGTGGACCGCTGCGACATCTACGTGGGCCTCTTCGGCATGGGCTACGGCCAACCGGACGCCGATGGCCTTTCGCCCACGGAGCGCGAGTACGACCGCGCCACTGCGCAAGACAAGGAGCGCCTCATCTACGTATGGGGCACCGACGAACACGCCCGCGACCCGCGCATGGCCGCCTTGATCGGCAAGGCCGGGGCGCAACTGGTGCGCAAGCGCGTGGGCAGCGTGCCGGAACTCAACGCCGCGCTATACGCCAGCCTCGTGGAGCATCTGAAGCGCACCGGCATCATCCGCACCAAGCCCTTCGATGCCGCCGCCTGTCCCGATGCCACCCTGGACGACCTGGACCCCGCCAAGGTGGAGCGCTTCCTGCGCATCGCCCAGGCCGAGCGCAACTTCGCCCTGGGGCCGGGAACGCCCATGGTCGACGTGCTCACCCACCTGAACCTGCTCGATGGCCACGCCCCCAGCCATGCCGCCGTGCTGCTCTTCGCCCAGGCGCCGCAGCGTTTCCTGATCACCAGCGAGGTGAAATGCGTCCACTTCTTCGGCACCGAAGTGGCCAAGCCCATGCCCGACTACAAGATCTTCAAGGGCACCGTGTTCGAGCTGGTGGACCAGGCCCTGCACTTCGTGATGGGCAAGCTGGCCCATGCCGTGGGCACGCGGGCCGAAAGCGTGGCCGTGCCCGTAACGCCCGAGATACCGCGCCTGGCCGTGTCGGAGGCCATCGTGAACGCCGTGGTACACCGCGACTATGCCAGCGGTGCCAGCGTGCAGGTGATGCTGTTCAAGGACCGCCTGGAGGTGTGGAACCCCGGCGCCTATCCGCAGGAGCTTTCCTTGGAGGACCTGCGCATACCGCATGCGTCCATCCCGCGCAACCCGCTCATCGCCGAGCCCATGTACCTGGCGCGATACATCGAAAAGGTGGGAACAGGCACCTTGGACATGATCGCCCGCAGCAAGGCGGCAGGGCTACCGCCGCCCCGGTTCATCCAGGAACAAGGACAGGTGAAACAGACGCTTTACAGGCCGGTGCAGGAGGACACCCCGGAAGTCACCATGGAAGTAAACTCCCTAAGGAACAGCTTGTTGAATGAATTAGAGGTGGTGTTGGACATGCTCACCATGGAAGTAACCATGGAAGTAGCCATGCAAGTAGCAGCCATGCTCGATACGCTGCTCAACGAACCACAGCGCAGCAAGGTCATGCAGCAAGCCATGGGCTTGCGTAGCGCGATGCACTTTGAGAACGCATATCGCGCACCGCTGTTGAAGGCTGACTGGATCGAGCGTACCGACCCGGAAAGCCCCAATAGCCCGCAACAACGCTACCGCCTCACACCAAAGGGCCGCGCCTGGCTCGAACGCTTCAACACCCTGCCCAAGCCATGAGCCCGCAAGCCACGCCCTCGCCGCATAGCACACCTTCGCCCGCCCCATGAGCGACAAGAAAGACCACAAGCTCCGCATCCACGAGGCCATCGAAGCCTTCGCCACCGGCGACCCGGCCGATAGCGCCCTCCATCTGCTGAAGATCCTCGGCTATGCCGCACCGCGCCTCAACTACTTCGCCAAGGGCAGCTTCGCCGAGTTCGAGGAGACCTTCGGAAGCAACAACCCGCGCTTCAACAAGCAGAACGCTCTGCACCAGCAGTGGAAGAAAGTGGACCTGCTCTTCCAGCTCACCGGCGACAACCTCGGCGCGCAGCAGGGCATGTTCCAGAACGAGCGCGTGGACAACACCATCATCGAGAGCTACCTCTTCTTCGCGCTGGAACTGAGACCGAAGAAGGAAGGCGCCTACACACGCACCGAGCTGAGCCAGATCACCCGCGAGGTGAACAAGTGCTTCGCCATGCCGGCCATGATCCTGTTCAAGACCGGCGATACGCTCTCCTTCGCCGTCATCGACCGGCGTCTGCACAAGCGCGAAAGCAGCAAGGACGTGCTGGAGAAGGTGACCCTGATCAAGGACATCCGCACCACCGGGCCACACCGCGCGCACATCGAGATCCTCTTCGACCTGGGCCTGGAGCAACTGCGGAAGAAGCACGATGTGCCCAACTTCCCCAAGCTTCACGAGGCCTGGCGCAAGACCCTGGACACCAAGGAGCTCAACAAGCGCTTCTTCCGCGAGCTGAGCAACTGGTACTTCCACGCCGTGGAGGTGACCCAATGGCCCGCCGATGCTGAGCCGGACAAGGATAAGCGCAACGCCATCAACACCATCCGCCTCATCACGCGGCTCATGTTCGTGTGGTTCCTGAAGGAGAAGGACCTGGTACCCGAGGACCTCTTCGATACCCGCAAGCTGGACCGCATGCTGCGCACCGATAGCGGTGAGGAAAGCCTCTACTACAAGGCCATCCTCCAGAACCTCTTCTTCGCCACCCTCAATACCGAAATGGGCGAGAAACGCCGCTTCCGCATTGAGGCGGACCGCAGCCAAAGCAAGCACTACTTCATCCACAACGTGTTCCGGTATGAGCGCTGTTTCAAGGACCCCAAGGCAGCGCTCAAGGATGTGTTCGCACCCATCCCCTTCCTCAATGGCGGCCTCTTCGAGTGCCTGGACAAGCAGGTGGAGGTGAAGGGCAAGTTGGTGCCCGTGCGTGTGGACGGCTTCAGCGACCGCAAGGACAACCCGCTGCTGGTGCCCGACAAGCTCTTCTTCGACCCCGAGGGCGAGGAGTACGACTTCAGCGAAGTGTATGGCAGCAAGAAGGCCCGCAAGGAAAAGGTGCGCGGCCTCATCGACATCCTTAGCAGCTACAAATTCACCATCACGGAGAACACACCCATTGAGGAGGAAGTGGCGCTGGACCCCGAGCTACTGGGCAAGGTATTCGAGAACCTGCTGGCCAACTACAACCCCGAGACCAAGACCACGGCCCGCAAACAGACCGGCAGTTTTTACACGCCGCGGGAGATCGTGAATTACATGGTGGACGAATCGCTCATCGCCTACCTCCGAACTTCCTTGGATACTCCGGCACCGTCGACCCACACTGAGCGGAGTCGAAGTGGGGTCGACCTACCCAGTGCCGAGGACCGTTTGCGCCACCTGTTGTCCTATAGCGAAGAGCCCCACCAATTCACCCCCAAGGAGACCGAGCGCCTCATCGCCGCTATCGACACCTGCAAGATCCTGGACCCTGCCTGCGGCAGCGGCGCCTTCCCCATGGGCGTGCTGCACAAGCTGGTGCACGTGCTGCACAAGCTGGATCCCCAGAACAAGCAGTGGAAGGAGCGGCAGGTGGAAAAGGCCGCCCTGCTGGACGATGCCGACATCCGCGAACGCACCATCGCTGACATCGAGGATGCCTTTGAGCACAATGCGCTGGACTACGGCCGCAAACTCTACCTCATCGAGAACGGCATCTATGGCGTGGACATCCAGCCCATCGCCATGCAGATCGCCAAGCTGCGCTTCTTCATCAGTTTGGTGGTGGATCAGCGCGTGGATGCCAAGCGCCCCAACCTGGGCGTGCGCCCCCTGCCCAACCTGGAGACCAAGTTCGTGGCGGCCAACACGCTGATGAAGCTGGAACGCGAAGAGGCCAACCTCTTCACCAACCCGGCCATCGACAAGAAGAAGGCCCAGCTGAAGCGCGTGCGGCACGACTACTTCGAGGCGCGCACCCCGCAGCGCAAGGCCAAGTGCCGCGAGCAGGACAAGCAATTGCGCGAAGAGTTGGCCGAACTGCTGGTGGGCGAGCACGAGCTACAGCCCAAGACCGCCAAGATGCTGGCCGCCTGGGACCCTTACGACCAGAACGCCAGCGCGCCTTTCTTCGATCCGGAATGGATGTATGGATTGAGCCGGGGATTCGATGTGGTGATCGGGAACCCACCCTATGTGCTCTTACAAGATGCCGTTCGTGACGACACGGTTATTGCGAACTTCAGAAGGCAATACACCGTCGCGTCCTACAAACTTGACCTGTATCACCTCTTCTACGAGGCTGGCCTCAGCGTGCTGAACGCCCAGGGAGTGTTGGCCTACATAACACCCTCAAATTTCCAATCAAACAACTACGCCATCGCTCTGAGAAGGTACTTGCTAACTAACAGCCATCTTGAACAGGTAATCAGTGTCGACTCGAAAGTCTTCGATGCGGAGGTTAATAACGCTGTTGTCATCTGTAGGAAGTCATCAAAACCAGGGTCCGTTGGCTTCTATCGTAGTACGTGGACGGACACGTATGAAATCGAATACGTGTATTCCAAGCCAGCAGCCGACATCCTTGCAACAGACGACGCGCTACTAGTCGCAATGTCGAAGGCGGAGGATGAGGCTGTACTCAATCGAATCGCAAGCACGGGGTTGGTACTTGAAGACGTTGCGGATATTAGGTTCGGTATGCAGCTCCGGAGCAAGGCAGACTACCCCCAAGACATTATCATCCATCGTGCAGGCGCTAAGCCCAAGCGTCCTTATGTCAAGTGCTACCGAGGATCTGACGTCAACCCCTGGTCCGTTCAATGGTCGGGCCACTATTGTTATTTCGTCGACGATGCACGGCGTGGAGGCTGTTGGGATCGAGACTTTCACAATCGAACGAACAAGATTCTTATTCGCCAGGTTGGCCTTACTCCTGTCGTTGGCCTTGACCAAAGCGGGTACGCTGTGCTGAACACGGCTTTCATGGTTTGTCCGACGAACGAGAAGAATGCACTGGTTTTATTGGCTCTGCTCAATTCTTCGACACTACAATACTTCTATCTCAATCGCTTTGGAGATAAGCGCGCCGATTTCCCGAAGATTAAAGGCACGTACTTAGCTCAACTTCCCGTAAAAGATCCCCCCGCGAAAGTCAAAGCGCAACTGGAGAAGTTGGTGGAGAAGCGGCTGGGCATGGAGGCCGGGCCGGCGGCGGAGGCGGTGGAGCGGGAGATCGACCAGGTGGTGTATGGGCTGTATGGTTTGACGGCGGAGGAGATCGCGATTGTGGAGGGGAGTGTGAAGCGGAAGGGAGGATCAGATGATCAGAAGGTCAGTGGATCAGACGATGGGGAGGTGATGGAGAAAAAGAAACGTGGGAGGCCGAGGAAGGCGTAGCCATGAACGAAGCGACGACATCCACGGAAGCCCTAGCGGAGCGCAAGCCCTTGACTCCGTTTGAGCGCGGCATTCAGGTCGTTGCCTTCGTCGCGGCCGGTATTGGTCTGCTGGCCATGGTGGGCTACCTCGCGCTGCTCTGGGCCAAGGGTTTTCGTGTAAACAGCAACATCGACCCACAGGTAACTGCCTTCGTGGGCGACTTCATCGGCGGTGTGGCCGGGGCCTTGTTCGCCTTGGCAGCCACTTTGCTTTTCTACCTGGCCTTGACCCTTCAGCGCCGTGAGTTCCAGAACTCCCTGCACGAGTTGCGGATATCCAGCAAGGCACTTACAGCCACGGAGAAGCACCATGAAAAGACGCTGGAGGTGATGCGGCAGGAGAAGGAGTTCAACGTGTGCATGGCGGCGATCAAGGATCTGGAGGAGGATTGGGTGGGGCTTCGCGGAAAGAATAC